>JACMJP010000012.1 GCA_014380545.1 Chitinophagales bacterium
ATCACAACGGGAAAATGAAAATGCATTTGTAAAAGAGCTTATGCAAAAAAATGTGCAACTCACAACACAGGAATTTGAAAAAATGATGGATGAACTGAATAAGAATATTCAGTCAAGATATGGGTACAGAAAAAATAAAGAATATGAGGGCTCTGATAATGTTGCTCCAATGCGGGATGGTTTGACGATTCAAATACCGATTACAATTGAATTTGGTACAAACGGAAATATTTCTGTGAATGCGCTTTCAAAAGAACAACTTGATAAGGATATTATTGCTGAAAATAAAACACCATTGCCTGTAAGCTCAGGTGGTGAAATTTTTACGGAAGTAATGGTAGTTGATCCTGATTATACAATCAGAACAGGTTATGATAAATATTTTATCAGCATCGGAAAAAGAAAACTGAATCTTTCACTGCCGAAACTTTCCGTTTCACTTGCAAAAAAGGTTGCGCCATTAATTAGTAATGTAAATGAAAGTGAATTAAAATATTTTCATTACAGTGTTGTAATGCATAAGGAAAGAAGAATGGCCATTTATACCGCAGTTAATTTAGACGGAAAAGAATATGTGGAAATAAAACGAAAAGATCAGGGAGGAAAAGGCAAATGGTTTATTGATCCGAGAATGGATGCTTTGTATCAATTGAATGATGATCTGTATGAAAAAAATAAATTGGATAGGGGGCATCTTGTAACCCGCACTAATCCTAACTGGGGTACAAAATCGCTTGCAGGAAAATCAAATAATGATACATTCCATCATACAAATGCATGCCCGCAACATATGGAATTAAATCAAAAAGAATGGGAAATGCTGGAAGAGTATATGCGCAGATATGCAGTAGATAATAAAACAAGAATTTCTATTTTCACCGGCCCTATATTCTCAAAAAATGACCCCCCATATCGGGATGGGGTTAACCTGCCACTTGAATTTTGGAAAATAGTTACGTTCATTAAAAATGGAAAATTAAACTCTGCGGGTTATATCAAAAGCCAGGTGGAATGGATAGACGATCTTGAAGATGAAAGATTGAAAATTGATCCAGATGCAATTAAAACATGGCAGTTACCAATAAAAGAAATTCAAAAACTTACTCATTTAACATTTGATTCACAAATTGTAAAGGCTGATATTTATAAAGAAAATGGTGTTTCGCTCGAAGAATCTTTAGCAGCAGGGAAAGAATTTAAAGGAAGGAAATTAATTTCATCATCAAGTGACGTTGGATTTTGAATGTTAATCTTTTTCTTCAGTTGATATTGAATTCAGGTATTCTAGCGGGCATTCAAGATCAGGGCTTGGGCATTTTTTTAATTGTTTATACTGCGGGTATTTCTCAATAAACTCTGTTCTGCCTGATAGTTCTGAAGTTAATTCTTTCGAATAAAATACAGCGATCATAGAATAAGTAACCTTATCTTTTTTCTCATTCACATATTTACTTCCTTCAAGCCAAATACAAAACTCACCCTGCTGAATAAATAATAATGGCTCTCCCTCTTTTTTTATTTTTTCCAATTTGAAGATTCGATACAAATCGCCTTCTTCCGTTTTAAATCCCCAAATAGTATTACATGTTAACTCTATTTTCTTGTTTCCCTTCTTAAACGATGCATAATCTGTCATGCCTTTATTATAGTGGCGTTCAAAACTCGTATATTCTTCACCGGTGCTAGTCAGAAAATCTTCTTCTGTTTTATACACAAATGCCTGCGCTGCTGAGGTTTTATATATAAAAATTGACAATAATAAAAATATGAGAGTTTTCATTTCTGTTTTTTAGTAAAGGTAAAAACTTATTTTACAACAGGCATAACAACAATTCCTGTGTCATTACTTAATTGTTTCA
Organism: Chitinophagales bacterium; assembly: GCA_014380545.1. Taxonomy (GTDB): domain Bacteria; phylum Bacteroidota; class Bacteroidia; order Chitinophagales; family BACL12; genus JACMJP01. The sequence goes on from JACMJP010000012.1 coordinate 1,860, forward strand.
TATAAGTTTGCAGTTCAACTGCCTCTTTTTGGTACATCATTATTTCATCCAGGTTTTTGTTCATGTCTTCTTCCTGAAGTTCTCTAATGCGTTCATCAACATCCATTTTCATTCTGATGATCTTCTTGAGTTTTAAAATAGAGATCGTTTTTACAATATC
>JACMJP010000100.1 GCA_014380545.1 Chitinophagales bacterium
AGTATCCATCCTGCTATGAAATATGCTGCTATTGCAGTTATTATGATAGAAAGCCAGTTCCCAAGATTTAATGCACCCTGTACATTTCCTCCCTCTTTTATTCTTACGAACCATGTTCCTGCAATGCTTGCCAATAAACCAAAACCTGCGATCATCATTGGAAAAATTATGGGTGCCATACCTCCAACTGCATCATCTGAAACAACCTCTCTCCCTAATACCATTGTTGCAAGTACCGTTGCTACATAACTTCCAAAAAGATCAGCACCCATACCAGCCACATCACCAACATTATCACCAACATTATCTGCTATTGTTGCCGGGTTGCGGGGATCGTCTTCCGGAATACCTGCTTCCACTTTTCCAACTAAGTCTGCTCCAACGTCAGCAGCCTTTGTATAAATGCCACCTCCAACTCTTGCAAACAATGCAATGCTTTCAGCACCGAGAGAAAAACCTGTTAATACTTCAAGGGCAATTTTCATTTCGCTGCCATTTGCACTGCCTCCGTTTACAAACATTCCATAAAATAAAATGAATAAAGAGCCAAGTCCGAATACTGCCAAACCTGCAACACCCAATCCCATTACACTTCCACCCGCAAATGAAACACTCAATGCTTTGCTTAAACTTGTTCTTGCTGCTTCGGTGGTGCGAACATTTGCCCGTGTTGCTATTTTCATCCCAATGAATCCGGCTAAACCGGAAAACACCGAACCAATAATAAAAGCAACAGCAATGTAAGGGTGCGAATGTTCTGCTGTGGAAGCTAACCATGCAAGTAAACCTGCTGTTATAATTACGTATATTAATAAGACACGATATTCTGCTTTTAAAAATGCCATTGCACCTTCTGCAATATTTTTTGCAATACCCTGCATTTTATCATTACCTGCATCTTGTTTATTCACCCAAAGTGCAACAAAGACCATATAAGCCAAACCAACTAAGCCGAGTGAAGGAATTAAATAAAGAATTGTATTCATAATTATTTTCTTCTCGTAAAAAGGTTGCAAATTTATTTACATGAGGTGTCATTATGAAATATCGTTGAAAAAAACAGACAGAAAAGGAAAAGTATATTTTTCATTTCATAAATTTTCTTAAAGGAGATGCATACTTTTCATTTTTGGGATTTTAGGTTTATGTTTGTCACCTTTAAAAAACTAACGCATGGCAAATCCACTATTCAGAAGAAAACCATTAGCAGGATTAATGGCAGAAGCTGCAGATCCGCTTGATGATGCTCATTCTTTAAAACGTACTTTAGGACCCTGGTCTCTTATTGCTTTAGGCATAGGTGCCATAATTGGTGCCGGACTATTTTCAATTACAGGTGGTGCTGCAGCAACAAATGCAGGTCCTGCAATTACATTATCTTTTGTTGTAGCGGGTCTTGGTTGTGCTTTTGCCGGGCTATGTTATGCTGAATTTGCAAGTATGATTCCTATTGCGGGAAGTGCTTATACGTATAGTTATACAACAATGGGAGAATTTATAGCATGGATAATCGGTTGGGATTTAGTGCTTGAGTATGCTGTGGGCGCTGCAACAGTTGGTATAAGCTGGAGCCGTTACTTTGGGATATTCATGGAAGGGCTTGGAGTGAACTTGCCGGACAGTTTAATGGCCGGACCATGGGATGGCGGAATAATTAATCTCCCTGCTGTATTTATTATAATACTCATGAGCTTATTATTAATTAGAGGAACAAGCGGAAGTGCAAAAGTGAATGCATTTATAGTTGCTTTAAAAGTTACGGTTGTTTTGATTTTTATTATTCTTGGGTGGGGATATATTAATAATGATAATTATACTCCCTACATACCAGATAATACAGGAACCTTCGGAGAATTTGGTTTTAGCGGAATTATTCGGGCGGCAGCTATTGTATTTTTTGCATATATCGGTTTTGATGCTGTAAGTACAGCGGCACAAGAAGCAAAGAATCCAAAGAAGAATATGCCGATTGGTATTTTAGGGTCGCTTGCAATATGCACTGTCTTATATATTTTATTTGCGCATGTTATGACGGGAGTAACAAACTACACTACGTTCCAAGGAAAGGATGGAATTGCACCAGTTGCGGTGGCAATTGAACACATGGGTGATGTTGGAGCCAATGGAGAATTACAACCGGATTATCCCTGGCTGAACAGAGCTATTATTATTGCAATTCTTGCCGGGTATTCATCCGTTATTCTTGTAATGCTTTTAGGGCAGTCAAGGGTTTTCTTTAGCATGAGTAGAGATGGTTTGTTACCGAAGGTTTTTTCTGAAGTACATCCTAAATTCCGTACGCCTGCAAAAAGTAATATTCTCTTTTTATTATTTGTAAGTTTATTTGCTGCATTAATTCCGGCAAGAGTAGTAGGCGAATTAACAAGCATCGGAACCTTGTTTGCATTTATTCTTGTTTGTGTTGGTGTATTAGTAATGAGAATAAAAATGCCTGATGCGCCGAGAGCATTTAAAACTCCTTTTTTTCCAATTACTCCAATTCTCGGAATTATTACTTGTTTATTTATGATGGTGTTCTTACCCGGCGATACCTGGTTACGGTTAATCATCTGGATGGCCATAGGAATTGTTATTTATTTTATGTATAGCAGACACCACAGCAAATTAAATTCAGGGAACAAATAATTTTATTTTCGAGACCTGCAATAAAATTAAATGCAACAACAGGAAGAACAACATAAGCTGAAACAATCATTAGGTTTTGTTGATGCAACAATGATTGTTGCAGGCAGTATGATTGGCTCCGGAATTTTTATCGTTACTGCAGATATGGCAAGAAATCTTGGTGGTGCGGGATGGATTTTATTACTGTGGTTAATTTCAGGATTTATAACAATTATTGCTGCCCTCAGCTACGGTGAATTAGCAGGCATGATGCCAAAGGCAGGCGGACAATTTATTTATATTCAAAAAGCGTATGGAAATTTTGTTGCCTTCTTATATGGCTGGACAGTTTTTGCAGTAATTCAAACCGGCGTAATTGCGGCAGTTGCTGTTGCCTTTGCAAAATATACAGGGGTATTTTTCCCCTCTCTTGGAACGGATAATATTCTTTTTACGATTGGTAAAATAAATATATCTGCAGCGAACATTGTTGCCATCATCTTAATTATTTTATTAAGTGTAATAAATAATTATGGAGTAAAAAACGGAAAGCTTATTCAATTGATTTTTACATCCGCAAAAATTCTTGCATTGGCTGCATTAATTATTTGTGGCTTAGCTGTTGGATTAAACAGCGATACGTTTGCACAAAATTTTCAACATGCATGGACAGCACAAAAAACTGTTTTTGAAAACGGGGAATTAACAACAACATCACTCACAGGCATTGCATTAATTCTTGCCCTGGGAACTTCTATCATTGGTCCTTTATTTTCAAGCGATGCATGGAATAATGTTACATTCATTGCAGGCGAAATAAAAGATCCGAAAAAAAATATTCCACTCAGTTTATTAGCAGGAACATTAATAGTTACAGCATTATACATTTTAACCAACATAACATATTTAGCATTATTGCCTGTGCAAGGAGATCCGAATGCAGCAGATGTAATTGGACAAGGAATATCATTTGCAGATCAGGACAGAGTGGGTACTGCCGCTGCATATATGATATTAGGAAATGGTGCTGCATATGTAATGGCTGCATTAATAATGATCTCAACATTTGGATGTAATAACGGATTGATTCTTTCAGGGGCAAGAGTTTATTATGCTATGGCAAAAGAAGGTTTATTTTTTAAGAAAGCAGAAAAATTAAATAAATATGATGTTCCGGGTATAGCAATAATAGTTCAGTGTATTTGGGCATGCCTCTTATGTTTATCCGGTACGTATGGCGACTTACTGAATTATTCAACATTTGCTTCATTATTATTTTATATAGTAACAATTGCAGGATTATTTATATTAAGAAAAAAATGGAAAGATGTTGAAAGACCTTATAAGGCGTTTGGTTATCCACTCATTCCGGCGTTATATATTCTTATCGCATTTTCCATATGCGTAATATTACTTATTACAACTCCCGGTTACACAGGAGGTGGTTTAGTAATAGTAGCAGTGGGCATTCCTTTTTATTTTTTGACGAAAAAGAAATAAATAAATAATTTCAGTAATATTGATGCAGGGTAATTTTTACAAATAAAATTATTTAGTGTGCATTACAAAAAGATCATCCGTGAATATCTCAATTTTAATCGTGCTGAACGCAGAGCAATATTTGTTCTTATTCTAATTTCCATTCTTGCTATTGTTATTCCATCTATACTTGCAAAATTCAAGAACGACAAGCAACCATCAACTGCTAAATTAGAAGCAGTAAAAATTTTACTTGCAAAAAGTGATTCATTAAAAATATATAATGAGAATAATGATGACATCATTGATGAGAATAATTTATTTTATTTTAACCCGAACACAGCAACTATAAATGATTGGCTTGCCTTAGGTGTAAATGAAACAGTTGCAGAACGAATTGTAAACTATATTTCCAAAGGGGGAAAATATTATCAGCAAAGTGATTTATTAAAAACTTATGGTTTTACTGAAAAAGATCTGGAAAGATTATATCCTTATATAGTATTTGAGAATATTGATCAAAACAAATTTGTAAAAAATAATTCTGCTGATAAAATAAATGTGCTTGAAAATACTATTTCAATCTCACCCTTTAATCCAAACACAATTTCAAAAGAACAATGGGTTGAGCTTGGAGTAAAAGAATATGTTGCTGGCAGAATAATAAATTACATTTCCAAAGGAGGAAAATATAAATCACCTGAGGATTTATTAAAAACATATGGCTTTGAACAAAAAGATTATAAGCGATTGAAAGATTATATGATATTTGAGGAAATTGTAATCTCTGAAACAGAACAAATAAATCAAAACAATGCAACAGCAGAAAAACAAATAACTGAAATTAATGCTGCAACAAAAGATCAACTTATTGCATTAGGGTTTTCAAATTACAATGCAAACGGAGTTATTACTTACCGTGAAAGTCTTGGAGGCTATTATGTTCTTGATCAATTAAAGGATGTATATAAAATGGATTTGCAAATATTAGACGCTGCTCTGCCATATATCAAAATAGATAATTCTAAAATTCAGAAAATAAATATTAATGCAGCTTCTTTCGAACAATTGGCAAAACATGCCTACATTTCTGATGCTGTTGCACAAGCCATTATTGATTACAGGAATACAAGTGGAAAATTTATTGTTATTAGCGAATTGCAAAAAATAAAAGGAATGTATGCAAATACATTTGAAAAACTAAAACCTTATTTAACAATATGACTCTGGAGCAAAAAATTAAATCTGTAATAAGAGATGTGGAAGATTTTCCGAAGCTGGGAATATTATTTAAAGACATAACACCGCTCATGCTCGATCCCCAATTGTCAAATGAAATTGCTGATACTATTTTATCAGAATTAAAAGAAATAAGAATTGATGCTGTTTGTGCAATTGAAAGTCGGGGATTTTTATACGGCATGTTGCTGGCAAATAAATTAAATGTTCCTTTTATACCCGTTCGAAAAAAGGGAAAGCTTCCCGGCGAAACAATGGAATTCACTTATGAACTTGAGTATGGTTCCTCAACTGTTGAAGTGCATTTGCATGATGTAAAGTCCGGCTGGAACATATTAATTCATGATGATTTATTGGCAACAGGTGGAACTGCAGCAGCAGCAGCAGAGATCATGCATAAACTTCAGGCAAAAGTTGCTGCTTATGCATTTATTGTTGAACTCACTTTTTTGGGAGGAAAAGAAAAATTAAATTCTTATACTGATAAAATACTAACACTTGCAAAGTATTAAATTTGCACCTGCCTAATGGTTGGCAGAACATAATTAATAAAAATGGAATTTGATATTGCTGAAAATGTAAAAATGGTTACGGAAACAACCCGTGAATTTGCAGAAAAATATATCCGCCCGAAAGTAATGGAGTGGGACGAATCTCAATATTTTCCTATAGAAACATTTAAGAAAGCCGGCGAACTTGGTTTAATGGGAGTACTTATTCCTGAAATTTATGGTGGTTCAGGTCTTGGCTACCATGAATACGTTAATGTGATAGTTGAAATATCGAAAGTATGTGGTTCAATTGGATTATCCGTTGCAGCACATAATTCACTATGTGCAGGTCATATTATGCTTTTTGGAAATGAATATCAAAAACAAAAGTATCTTCCAAAGCTTGCAAGTGCAGAATGGATTGGCGCATGGGGATTAACTGAGCCAAATACCGGGTCAGATGCAGGTAACATGAAATGTACTGCAATAAAGGATGGAGATGATTGGATCCTCAATGGAACAAAATGCTGGATAACGCACGGAAAATCTTCGAGTGTTGCTGTAATCATAGCAAGAACAGGTGAACCAAGATCCAGCAAAAATTGTACGGCATTTATTGTTGAAAAAAAAGCCAATGGATTTTCTGCCGGTAAAAAAGAAAACAAACTCGGCATGAGGGCATCAGAAACAACAGAATTAATTTTTGATAATTGCAGAATATCTGATGCGCAACGTATGGGAGAAGTGGGAGATGGATTTGTTCAGTCAATGAAAGTTTTAGATGGGGGTAGAATTTCTATTGCAGCGTTAAGTATTGGAATTGCGAAAGGTGCTTACCAAGCAGCAGTAAAATATGCAAAGGAACGTCAGCAATTTGATCAGCCTATTGCAAACTTTCAGGGTGTTTCTTTCAAGCTTGCAGATATGGCAACTAAAATTGAAGCGGCAGAACTATTAACCCACAAGGCAGCAGATCTTAAAAATAAAGGTGAGAAGGTGACAGTGGCAGCAGCAATGGCAAAGTATTATGCAAGTGAAGTTGCAGTAAGTGTTTCAAACGAGGCGGTTCAAATATTTGGAGGTAATGGTTATACAAAAGAATTTCCGGTTGAAAAATTTTATCGTGATTCAAAACTTTGTACAATAGGTGAGGGAACTTCTGAAATACAAAAACTTGTAATTGCAAGGGAAATTTTAAAATAAGCTGTTGTATTTTTCAATCATAATATGTAATTTGCACACATAATTTATATTTTTGTGTCTGTTTTAAGAAACTGTCGAATAAAATAAAAAAAATAAACATGCTAATAATTGATGCAAGAGAAGCCGAATCAATAGATAAGGCGTTAAAAAATTACAAAAAGAAATTTGAGAAAGCGGGTATTTTAAGGGAACTGAGAAGCCGTCAATCGTTCATGAAGCCTTCTATTAAACGCAGGGCTACAGTTCTGCGGGCAGAATATAAGCAGCAAATGACAAGTGACCAGGAGTAATACCAAGCTGGTTGTTGTGTCAATATCATTAACACAGTTTCCACTACCATGCACCTGAACGGTTTTTTTTCATACTTACAATTCGAGAAACGCTACAGCCACCATACTGTTGAAGCATATCGTTCTGATATTGCTCAATTTACTGAATTTCTTAAAGAACATTATCAAAATCAGGATGATGATTTGTTGGCTGCGACGCATCGCAATGTTCGCTCATGGATCATTTCATTAATGGATAATAGTATTTCTGCAAAATCTGTTAATAGAAAAATATCGTCACTTAAATCGTATTTCAGATTTTTAATTAAACAGGGTATCATTAAAAAAAACCCTATGTTAAAAATAGCTTCTCCTAAAACACCTAAAACACTTCCCTTATTTGTTGATAAAAAAGGGATGGAAGCAGTTTTTAATTTTATAGACACAATATATCCTTTTTCAACTCCCGTCGAGAAATTTATTCAGGTCAGAGATAAATTTATTGTTGAATTATTATATGGAACAGGAATTAGAAGGAGCGAATTAATTAGTTTGAGCGAAAAGAGTTTTGATTACTCTAAAAAAACTGTAAAAGTTTTAGGTAAAGGGAATAAAGAAAGGATATTGCCCGTTGGCAAAAAAATTATGCAGTTATATAATGAATATATTCAACAAAGAAATTTTGTCTTCGGAAAAACAGAAAATTTATTTTTATCCAACACAGGGAAAAAAGCAAACACAGATTTAATTTATAAAGTTGTTCATAATTTATTGTCAGAAAACACCACCTTAACAAGAAAAAGCCCACATGTTTTACGGCACACTTTTGCAACACACTTATCAAATAATGGAGCTGAATTAAATGCCGTTAAAGAATTACTTGGGCATGCGACATTAGCATCCACTCAGGTATATACCCATAATACAATTGATAAATTAAAAGAAATTCATCGCCTTGCACATCCCAAGGCATGAAGTATTAGTTCACCTTTTGCCTGCTGTAAGGCGGCAATTAAAAATGTTTGATTATGGAAATAAAAGTTCAATCAATTCATTTCGATGCTGACGACAAATTGTTGTTTCACATCAACAGCAAGATCGAAAAACTTTCAAAGTTTTACGACAGGATTATCGGCGCAGATGTATTTTTAAAATTGGAAAATGGAGGTGTACACATTAGAGATAAAGTAGTAGAAATAAAACTCAAACTCCCCCGCACTACACTTTTCGCAAAAGATTTAAGCAGAAGTTATGAAGATTCAATAGATGCCTCAGTTGAAAATTTGCGCAAGCAGTTAGTTAAACATAAAGAAAAAATTAAATCAAAATCTTAGTATTTATTTTCTTAAACAGAAAAGCTTCTTATATTTGCGGGCGTTTTTTCAGAGTAGTATTGAAAAAACGCCTTTTTCTTTGAAATTATATCCGGGAAATAGAGGCCAATGTAGCTCAGTTGGTAGAGCTGCTGATTTGTAATCAGCAGGTCGGCGGTTCGAGTCCGTCCATTGGCTCTAGGCGGAGGGGAGATACCAGAGTGGCCAAATGGGGCAGACTGTAAATCTGTTGTCTTACGACTTCGGTGGTTCGAATCCACCTCTCCCCACTATCCCTCAGTTCTTTGAAACTGAGAAACTACGCCGAAAAATGAAAAGCTTTAAGCTGACCTAGGCTTACTATCTCTTTTATTTTTCGCATAGTCGATCAGAAAAAATAATAGTATATTGATTTCCTGAAAAGGGAATATTTTTCAATTTTCTTTTTTGATCTTAAAATTTAAGATTCAAAAATTTTGAAATGGGAAATCATAAAAAGCGGGAGTAGCTCAGTTGGTAGAGCGTCAGCCTTCCAAGCTGAAAGTCGCGGGTTCGAGTCTCGTCTCCCGCTCGAAAAAATAAGTAAGGTCATTAGTATATTTTTTCGGGGAAAATAAATAATGATGACTAAAAATTAGCAATGACCATCAAGCCAATGTAGCTCAGTTGGTAGAGCACATCCATGGTAAGGATGAGGTCACCAGTTCGATCCTGGTCATTGGCTCAAAAAAAATAGTAAACAATTATTAAAAACATAAACTAAAAATTTAAATCAATAAAAATGGCAAAAGAAACCTTTCAACGGACCAAGCCACATGTTAACATCGGCACAATCGGCCATGTTGACCATGGTAAAACAACACTTACTTCAGCAATTACTTTTGTACTGTCTGAAAAGGGTCTAGCAAAAATGGCGAACTATGATTCAATTGACGCCGCTCCTGAAGAAAAAGAAAGGGGTATAACCATAAATACAGCACATGTTGAATATGAAACTGAGAATCGTCACTATGCGCATGTGGACTGCCCTGGGCATGCTGACTATGTGAAAAACATGGTAACAGGTGCAGCACAGATGGATGGAGCAATATTAGTTGTTGCAGCTACTGACGGACCAATGCCGCAAACCCGGGAGCATATTCTTTTAGCCCGCCAGGTTGGTGTTCCGGCAATTGTTGTATTCATGAATAAGGTTGATCTTGTTGATGACCCCGAATTAATAGAGTTGGTTGAAATGGAAGTGAGAGACTTGTTGACCTTTTATAGCTTTCCAGGTGATACAATATCAATTATAAAAGGGTCTGCATTAAAAGCGCTTGAAGGAGATGCTTCAGCAAAACAAGGTATTCTTGATCTGATGAGTGCTGTGGATAAAGACATTCCTGTACCACCAAGGTTAGTTGATCTTCCATTCTTAATGCCTGTTGAAGATGTGTTCTCTATCACAGGTCGTGGTACAGTGGCTACGGGTCGTATCGAAAGAGGTGTTGTGAACGTAGGTGATTCAATTGATATTATTGGTTTAACTGCTGAGTCCTTGAAATCTACATGTACTGGAGTTGAAATGTTCCGCAAATTATTAGACAGGGGTGAAGCCGGGGATAATGCTGGTATTTTATTGAGAGGTGTTGAAAAAGACCAGATCCGTCGTGGAATGGTTATTTGTAAACCAGGTTCAATAACTCCGCATACTGAATTTAAATGCGAAACTTATGTATTGAAAAAAGAAGAAGGTGGCCGTCATACTCCATTCTTCAATAAATATCGCCCTCAATTCTATTTCCGCACAACTGATGTAACAGGTGAGATCACATTACCTGAAGGAGTGGAAATGGTTATGCCGGGAGATAATATTACAATGACAGTTAAACTCATTTATCCGATCGCAATGGAAAAAGGTCTTCGCTTCGCTATTCGTGAAGGAGGAAGAACAGTAGGAGCAGGTCAGGTAACTGAAATTTTAAAATAATAAGGAGATCCGCCCGTAGTGGCGGATTTTCCGCTACACGGGTGTAGCTCAATTGGTAGAGTGGCGGTCTCCAAAACCGCAGGCTGGGAGTTCGAGCCTCTCCACCCGTGCTTAAAAAAAATTGGAATGAACAAGATCAAATTATTTTTTGAAGAAGCATATCAGGAATTGCGATTCAAAGTAAGCTGGCCAACATGGCCGGAGTTACAGGCAAGTACAACTGTAGTATTAATTGCTGCAGCTATACTTTCAATTATCGTTTTTCTAATGGATCTTGCTTCAAGTGAATTGCTTGACTTGTATTACGGATTATTTAGTTAACCATTGAAACTTAGAAAATGAGCGAGGAAAAAAAATGGTATGTTCTAAGAGTTATCAGTGGTAAGGAACGCAAGCTGAAAGAGTACATTGAAACGCATGTTAATCGCTCTGGATGGAGTAGTATTATTACGGCCGTTCTTGTTCCAACTGAGAAGATCTATAAGATCAAGAATGGTAAAAAAGTAATCTCAGAAAAAATATCATTGCCTGGTTATATTCTTTTAGAAAGTTCTGGAGGAAAATTATCACCGGATATGATGCAGTCAATAAGCGGATTAACAAATGTGATTGATTTTTTAGGAAAAGGAAATCCCGTTGCATTAAGAAAAAATGAAATCAACAGAATTCTTGGTAAGATGGATGAGATGAGTGAGGAAGGTATCAGCGTAAATGAACCATTTATTATCGGAGAAACCGTGAAGATCACAGATGGACCGTTCAATGACTTTTTAGGAAATGTGGATGAGATTTATGAAGACAAGAAAAAATTAAAAGTAATAGTAAAAATATTTGGCAGAAAAACGCCAGTGGAACTGAATTTTGTTCAAGTTGAAAAAGTAAATTAATCATGGCAAAAGAAATTCAAACATTTGTAAAACTACAGGTTAAAGGAGGGCAGGCAAATCCAGCTCCGCCAATTGGTCCTGCATTGGGCTCGAAAGGTATAAATATCATGGAGTTTTGCAAACAATTTAATGCTCGCACACAGGATAAAATGGGTAAAGTATTGCCTGTAGTTATTACTGTGTATAAAGATAAATCATTTGAGTTTATTATTAAAACTCCGCCTGCAGCCATATTGCTGCTTGAAGCTGCAAAAAAACAAAAGGGCTCTGCAGAATCAAACAGAATAAAAACCGGTTCAGTGAATTGGGAGCAAGTGAAAAAAATTGCAGAGGAGAAAATGCCTGATTTAAATTGTTTTACTGTTGAGAGCGCAATGAAAATGATTGCAGGAACAGCAAGAAGCATGGGATTAAATGTTACAGGGCAGGCACCCTGGAATTAAATTAAATAATAAAGAAAATTATATATTGTGAAACTCACAAAAAATCAAAAGAAAATTCAGGGCGTAGTTGATGCCGATAAACTTTACTCAATAAGTGAAGCTGCTCAACTTGTTAAGAAAGCAACAACCTGTAAATTTAATGCTTCAGTTGATCTCCATATCCGCCTTGGTATAGACCCCCGTAAAGCTGATCAGGCTATCAGGGGTACAACAGCATTGCCGCATGGTACTGGAAAAGAAAAGAAAGTTCTTGTATTATGTACTCCTGACAAAGAGGAGGAAGCAAAAAAATCAGGCGCTGATTATGTAGGTTTAGATGATTATGTTGAAAAAATCATGGGCGGATGGGTTGACATTGATGTTGTAATTGCTACACCGGGTGTGATGCCTAAAATTGCAAAACTTGGTCGGGTGCTTGGACCGAGAAACCTGATGCCAAATCCAAAAGTTGGAACAGTTACAAACGATGTTGGTCAGGCTGTAACAGAAGTGAAAAAAGGCAAAGTTGCTTTTAAAGTTGATAAATATGGCATCATCCATTCATCAATAGGAAGAATATCATTCAATCCTGAACAAATTGCAGAAAACAGTGAAGAATTAATTAAAACAATTGCAAAACTAAGGCCCTCATCAGCTAAGGGGGCATATTTTAAAAGTATTACAATGGCAAGTACAATGAGCCCTGGAATTGCAATTGACACAAAAACTATAAACGGCTAATTTTCTTACAATCTCAAATTGTAAAACAATGAATAAAGATCAAAAAACAGAAGCTATTGAAGTGTTGAAAGAAAGAGTAGGGAAGTATGAAAACTTTTACATCACCGATGCATCAAGGCTCACAGTACAGGATATTAATAAATTCAGGAGAATTTGTTTCCACAAAGGAATAAAATTCGAGGTCGTAAAAAATACATTATTACGCAAAGCATTTGAAGCACATGGCGATAAGTATGAAAAATTATTTGACATCCTGCATGGACCTACAGCTGTTATGTTCAGTGAATCATCAAATGATCCCGCAAAAATTATTAAGCAGTTCAGAAAAGAAAATGCAAAAGAAAGACCTGTTCTGAAAGGTGCCTATGTAGCATCTGATGTATTTCTTGGAGATGAGAGCATAGATGCGCTTATTAATTTGAAGAGCAAGGAGGAACTTATTGGTGAAATTATTGGGTTATTACAATCACCCGTTAAAAATGTTATTTCTGCATTACAAAGCAGCGGAAATAAACTTGCCGGCATTGTGAAAACATTATCTGAAAAACCAGAATAAAATATTTTTTACAAATCAATTTTCTAACAATAAATAAAAAACAAAAGCAATGGTTGAATTAAAAGAATTTGCAGAACAGTTAGTAAGCCTTTCTGTAAAAGAAGTTAATGAACTTGCCAAAATCCTTAAAGATGAATACGGCATTGAGCCCGCTGCAGCAGCACCAGTAATGGTTGCAAGTGCAGGCGGTGGAGCCGGTGATGCTGGAGCAGGTGTGGCAGAAAAAACATCATTTGATGTAATATTAAAAAGTGCCGGTGGAGCAAAACTTTCAGTGGTTAAAGTTGTGAAGGACGCTACAGGTCTTGGCTTAAAAGAAGCAAAAGATTTAGTGGATGGAGCACCAAAAGCAGTGAAGGAAGGAGTTGACAAAGCTTCAGCAGAAGATTTGAAAAAATTACTCGAGGATGCTGGTGCAGAAGTAGAGATCAAATAATTGATCTTTTCTCTTCCGCCACGGCGGATTAAATAATGAAAGGCTTCATCTGCTTCAGGTGGATGAGCCTGTTTCCTATTTAGTCATTTCACTAACTTTAAAAACGACTATGCCTGCCAACACTTTAAAAAGAAAAGAAAGGATCAACTTCGGTAAGATCAAAAAAATCGGTGAATATCCAAACTTACTAGACATACAAGTAAAATCATTTAAAGACTTCTTTCAACTTGAGACTACTCAGGAGAATAGAGGAAACGAAGGATTGTACAGAGTATTTACTGAAAACTTCCCGATTACCGATGCCCGAAATATTTTTGTTCTTGAGTTCCTTGATTATTTCATTGATCCGCCAAGATATTCAATCGAGGAATGTATGGAAAGAGGACTTACTTACAGCGTTCCGCTGAAAGCTAAGTTAAAGCTGTCCTGTAATGATGAGGAACATATAGATTTTCAAACCATTGTTCAGGATGTATTCCTCGGTAACATACCTTATATGACGCCCAAAGGAACATTCATTGTTAATGGTGCAGAACGTATAGTTGTTTCTCAACTTCACCGATCACCTGGTGTATTCTTTGGTCAATCTATTCACCCGAACGGAACAAAAATTTATTCTGCAAGGGTAATTCCTTTTAAAGGAGCATGGATGGAATTTGCTACCGATATTAATAATGTAATGTATGCATATATTGACAGGAAGAAAAAATTTCCCGTAACTACATTATTAAGAGCAATAGGGTATGATACCGATAAAGACATACTTGAATTATTCGGTTTAGCTGAAGAAGTAAAAGCCGATAAAAAAACCTTATCATCAAATATAGGAAGAAAGCTTGCAGCAAGGGTATTAAGGACATGGAGAGAAGATTTCGTAGATGAGGATACCGGCGAAGTAGTTTCAATTGAAAGAAACGAAGTTATTCTTGAGCGAGATACTGTTTTAACAGATGATAATATTCAGCAAGTTCTCGAAACAGGTGTACAGAAGGTCATCCTCACTAAAGATGATGTTCAGGTGGACTACTCGATCATTTTAAATACATTGCAAAAAGATGTATCCAACTCAGAATTGGAAGCTGTTCAACATATTTATCGTCAGCTTCGTGGAGCAGAACCACCTGATGATGAAACAGCAAGAGGAGTAATTGATAAATTATTCTTCTCCGACAAACGATATGATCTTGGTGAGGTTGGAAGATATAAGATCAATCAGAAACTTGGTCATAATTTCCCGCTTGATACAAAAGTTCTTACTAAAGAAGATATCATAGCAATTGTTGCTTATTTAGTAGAGCTTTCAAATGCTAAAGCAGAGATCGATGATATTGACCACCTGAGCAACCGCCGGGTTCGTACAGTTGGAGAACAATTGTATGCGCAGTTTGGTGTTGGTTTAGCCAGGATGGCAAGAACAATCCGTGAAAGAATGAATGTTCGTGATAACGAAGTATTCACTCCAATTGAATTGATAAATGCAAGAACATTATCTTCTGTTATCAATTCATTCTTTGGTACGAGCCAGTTGAGTCAGTTTCTGGATCAAGTGAATCCGCTTGCAGAGATAACTCATAAGAGAAGGATTTCGGCATTAGGTCCCGGTGGTTTAAGTCGTGAAAGAGCGGGTTTTGAGGTTCGAGACGTACACTATTCCCATTATGGAAGATTATGTACAATAGAAACTCCTGAAGGACCAAACATTGGTCTGATCTCAACACTTTGTGTGCATGCTAAGATCAATAAAATGGGTTTTATAGAAACCCCTTATCGTAAAGTTACACATGGCAGGGTTGACTTAAAAGGACCTGTTGAATATTTGAATGCTGATGACGAAGACCATAAAGTAATTGCTCAGGCAAATGTTCCTATTGATGAAAAAGGAAACTTTCTTATAGATAAAATCAAATGCCGGGAAACTGGTGATTTCCCTGAATATGAACCTGAGAAAATAGAATATATGGATGTTGCGCCTAACCAAATCGTTGGTGTATCAGCATCTTTAATTCCATTTCTTGAACATGATGATGCAAACCGAGCATTAATGGGTTCGAACATGCAGCGTCAGTCAGTACCGCTATTAAAACCACAAGCCCCTGTTGTAGGAACAGGTTTGGAACAAAAAGTTGCAGAAGATTCAAAAATGCTTCTCAACGCAGAAGGACATGGTGTTGTGGAGTATGCTGATGCAAATGAAATTATTATTAGGTATGATCGCACAGACAATGATTCATTAGTGAGTTTTGAAGATAACCGCAAAACATACAAATTACGCAAATTCAAAAAAACGAATCAGAGCACATGTATCAATATTAAACCAATAGTAACTAAGGGTGATAAAATTGTTCCTGGTCAGGTATTGTGCGAGGGTTATGCAACTGAAGGTGGTGAGCTTGCATTGGGTGTGAACTTAAGAGTAGCATTCATGCCATGGAAGGGCTACAACTTTGAGGATGCTATTGTTATTAATGAGCGTATTGTTCGGGAAGATATATTCACTTCTATTCATATTGAAGAATATGAACTGGAAGTTCGGGATACAAAATTGGGGGAAGAAGAATTAACTGCGGATATTCCAAATGTATCAGAAGAAGCAACTAAAGATCTTGATTCAAATGGCATCATTCGCATTGGTGCTGCGGTAAAAGAAGGGGATATTCTTATTGGTAAGATAACCCCGAAAGGAGAAACAGACCCAACACCGGAAGAAAAACTGTTGAGAGCTATCTTCGGCGATAAAGCGGGAGATGTAAAGGATGCTTCTTTAAAAGCTGCACCATCAGTGGA
>JACMJP010000101.1 GCA_014380545.1 Chitinophagales bacterium
AGAACTGATGATCAGGATGAAGAAACAATTAAAAAAAGAGTTTTAGAATACAGAACAAAAACAGAACTTGTAGCAAATTATTATGCGAATCATGATCTTGTGAGAGAGATAAGCGGAATAGGAAGTATCAATGAAATATTTGATGCATTAAAAAATGAAATTGAAAATTTATAAGAAATTAATAGTAATTGTATATTCGAAAAAGAAAATTTATTATCACAAATCTTCATTAGAAAGAAATCCTTTTAGAGAATTTAGCGGCGGGTATGGAAAAACAAAACTTTGTTGATTATGTAAAATTATTATTGCGCAGCGGAAAAGGCGGCGCAGGTTCTGTGCATTTTCACAGGGATAAACGAACAACAAAAGGCGGCCCTGATGGAGGTGATGGTGGAAGAGGCGGACACATTATTTTAAAAGGCAATGCGCAGCTTTGGACTTTACTGCATTTAAAATATCAAAAACATATTTTCGCTGATGATGGAAGAAATGGAACGGCTCAATTGAGAACAGGAAAACAGGGTGAAGATATTTTTATTGAAGTGCCAATTGGAACAATTGCAAAGGACCCTGAATCGCTGGAAGTATTAGCAGAAATTATGAATGAGGGGCAGGAAATTATTTTATATCCGGGTGGAAGAGGCGGACAGGGGAATAATCATTTTAAAACACCAACCAAACAATCACCCCGCTTTGCACAACCGGGTGAAGAAGGAAAAGAACAATGGACCATTCTTGAATTAAAAGTATTGGCAGATGTGGGCCTGGTCGGATTTCCCAATGCAGGTAAATCAACCTTATTATCAAAAATATCTGCAGCAAAGCCGGAGATCGCAGATTACCCTTTTACTACACTGGTTCCGAATTTAGGAATTGTATCTTATAGAAATAATAAAAGTTTTATCATGGCCGATATTCCGGGGATTATTGAAGGGGCAAGCGAAGGAAAAGGTTTAGGTTTAAGGTTTCTCAGACACATCGAAAGAAATTCCTTGCTTTTATTTATGATACCTGCTGATGCAAAAGATATTCATGCAGAGTATAAAATATTATTAAACGAATTAAAATTATATAATAAGGCTCTGCTGAAAAAAGAAATAATACTAGCAATAACAAAAAGTGATCTTATTGATGATGAACTGGAGAAAATGTTAAGCAAAGATCTGCCAAAAAAAATACCCCATATCTTTATCTCAGCACATACTGAAAAAAATTTATTGCAATTAAAAGATCTGATCTGGAAAATGCTGAATTGATATGTAAAATTAAAATGTAGTAATACGTTAATATTTAGCAAATCAAAACAAATTATTACTGTTATTTATTTTTATATCCATTAAATGAAAAGTTATTCATCTAAAAATTGGCTCTTATTAATTGTACTTTCTGTTATCTGGGGGTTTTCATTTTATTTTATGAAGAATGGATTAAAAACATTCAGCTGGGATGAAGTGGCGGCTTTGAGAATTTCAATTTCATTTATTGCAACACTGCCCCTAATTATTATTTTGCTGAAGAAAATAAAAAGAAAAGAAATCCCTTATTACTGCATGGTTGGGTTTTTCGGCAGCGGGTTACCTGCTTTTTGTTTCACTTATTCTCAAACGCATATTGAAAGTGGCATCACAGGTGTATTAAATTCCCTTACACCCATATTTACTTTTATACTTGGTGTCCTGCTATTCCAATTAAAATTTGAAAAAAATAAATTGCTAGGATTGTTTGTAGCTTTAATAGGTGCAATTATTTTAGTTGTTTTTGATGTTGATGAAGGCGGACACAGTAATTTATTATATGCTATTCCTATTTTTGTTGCAACGATGAGCTATGCCACCAGTGCGAATCTTGTAAAAAAATATTTGCAAACGGCACATCCCCTTGCAATGGGCGCAGTCGGTTTTATGTTTATTGGAATTCCTGCAATTATTTATTTATTTACAACAGACTTTATACACCAATCTGCAGAGCCAACATTTATTTTAAGTTTATCGAGTATTGTTGCATTATCCATCTTCGGTACTGTGATAGCTTCAATCGGGTATTATACATTAGTACAAAAAACAGATCCCATCTTCGGAAGTTTAGTTACATATTTAATTCCTATTGTAGCAATTATTATAGGAATATTAGATGGAGAGAAATTATTAATATATCATTTTATAGGAATGATATTTATACTGGCTGGCATTTATATCGTAAATAGTACAGCTAATGCAAAGAGGCAAATAAACCAATCACTTAAATAGTTTTCTCATTTAATACTTATTCCTCATTAACTACCTGCCGCACTCATTTTCATTTACTAACAACTACAGCACTTATTTCTACTTTTGCATTTTTTGGTAAATCTAAAACAGCTACTGTTTCTCTTGCGGGAGGATTCTCTTTGAAATAATTGCCATATATAGCGTTTACTTCAGCAAAATCTTTCATATCCCTTAAAAAAATTGTGCATTTTATCACATCACTCATTTCACAACCTGCGGCGGTTATAATTGCCTGCAAATTTTTCATCACCTGTTCAGCTTCTGCTTTTACATCGCCGTTCAACATGTTATTTGTAGCCGGATCAATTGCAATCTGCCCTGAAACAAAAACAAATCCGTTTGTCTCTACCGCCTGCGAATAAGGTCCTATTGGCTTTGGAGCATTTTCTGTGTAAATTATTTCTTTCATAGTATTAGTTTGCGTATATGCATTCATAACGCATAGTATAATGCATAAACAAAAGTATATTTTTAATTTAGATTTAGTTAGTAATACCTTCATAGAATTATTTATTTTGAACAATTTTTATTTTTGTTATGTCTAAACGCTATACAACATTCATTCGTAAATATACTATGCAAGTGAAAACTTATACATCGTTTTTTCTCTTATCACTGATTTCTGTTAACTCAATTTACAGCCAGGTAAATACAGATGGTTTTTATCCGGGCAAACAGAATGGAAGCATTGCATTATCTTTTTCTTATGAAAATTTTAATACTTTTTATTTAGGCAGTGGGGAGTTGGCTGATTTTTCCGGTAATTATATAACAACAGGTATTTCAGCGTATGCAGTATATGGAATTACAGATGATCTTGCCGCATCCTTATCAATACCATATATTCACATTAATGCTTTGGAAATGGGTGAGCAGGGGTTACAGGATTTGAGTATAAATGCAAAATACAAATTAGTAAAAGTGGATGCTGAAAAAATAAACATATCCATCTCTCCTGCTTTGGGGTTTTCATTTCCTGTAACAAATTATTTATTATCAGATTTTGGCATCGGGCAGCAGGCAACAGGATTTGATGCAAGAATAATTGTACATATGAAAACCAACTCAAATTTTTTTGCTGAAATGCAAGGCGGTGGTTTATTGCGATTTGATCCTGCACCGGGTGGTTTTGTGTTTCTTGCTAAGACAGGTTATGCTGGAAATAAAATATATGCGGATGTTTCTTATGCTCTGCAAAAAATAAATGAGGGACAAGATCTTGAAACTCCTTCTGTAAATTTGAAAGCCCTGGGAATCAGCTATCAAAAAATAAATGCAACTATTGCACATAACATACATGGCTTTTCAGTTTATGCAAGCGGCGGTTATGTATTGGATGGTGAGAATATTGGCAAGGCGATAAGAGTTGGTGGAGGAATATTATATAGGTTCTAACTATGATCTATTGTTTTATCCATTGCAGATTTAATATTCCTGCTTCTGTTTCGATTTGACAAAAATAAACTCCCGGTGTTACACTGGTAATATTTAATTCTATTTTCCGGTTTGAAAGAATACTTTCTGTTGTATTTATTCCTCGTCCAGTTATCGAAAATGTTTTAATTGTTTTTATCTCATTATTTAAATATTCATTCTCAATGATAATTTTATCTGTTGCTGGATTTGGATATAAAGAAATTGATTGCAGGATCATTTCTATACTGTCAATTGCAATTTCACCAGCCATTATAACCATTGAATAGGAGTTGCTGCCACAAAAATTTGTAACAGTTAGAGTTACCGTATAAAACCCATTAACATAATAATCATAGCTTGGATTTATCTCAAAAGATTCAGCGCCCGTACCAAAATCCCAATGGCAAGTTCCAATACCAGATGATGTATTGATAAACTCAAAAGAATTCAAACCAATTGCAGAATATATAAAACTTGCAATAGGCATCACTTCAATACTTACTTCAATTGTATCCGTATCAGAAACTCCTGATATAGGTTCAGTTACCACTACCCAATATATTCCATTTTCATAAGCAGTGATTGTTTGAGTTGTATCTCCTGTGTTCCATAAATAATCTACTCCTACATTTTCTGCATTCAAAATTGCTGAGTCGCAAAACACAGTTCCCGCTTCAGCAAGGTCCACTAATTTCAAGGAAATAATAGTTGTACATGTAGAATCATTTGAAGAATAAATATCTCCCCCAATATAAGTCCATGCACAAACATAATAGGGACCTAATGGTGAAAAATCGACAACCGCACTAAAAGTATATTCCATGGTTTCACCCGGCTCAAGAACCGCTGCAACAGTCTCACCATAAACCGTACTTCCATCTATAATGAAATAAGCCCCAAAATCAGAAATAGGCTCATCCCCAAAATTTTCTATTGTTATAACAATCGGTTCGATAGAAAGACCAAAGCCTGTTTCAGGAGAAACAATAGTAGTGGCACCAATATCTACAACTGCATTTGCTTTATTAATTATGCAGAAAGAAAAAGTGAGTGCCATAAATATTTTCGAACAAATGATTGAGGTTTTCATAAAATCAATTTTAAATTCTATGTAAAAATAGAAAGAGTACTTAAGCATCATTGCACATCAGCTTGTTTTATTTTATACTTTAAAAGAAATGCCATAGAACTGAAATAAGGCAACCCGATAATTCTTTTTAATTCAGTCGGAGAGATTTTTTTTGCAGACAATATTTTTTTTAAGTTTTCAATTCCCTGCGCCCGCCTGAAACGTTTATGTATATACCTGTGTAATTGTTTGTAGTATGCAGGAGAATAAGTGGAGTGAAACATCATTAATAATTCATCACTATCGTTCCAGTTTTGTTTTTCTTTTAGATCGTTTCTTACAATCTCATAAAACTTTGTGCCGGGCAATGGATAAGAAACTGAAATTCCAATATCATGCGGCATGAGATCAAATAACATTTTTTGTGTTGCCTCAATATCTTCTTTTGTTTCTCCTAAATATCCGAATTGTAAAAAGAAACAGGGTTTAATATTGTGTTTTTTCATGAGTTCTGTACAGCGATAAATTTGTTCAATAGTCGTTCCCTTATCCATCGCATCTAATATTTTCTGCGAACCGCTTTCTGCTCCTATCCATATTTCATCGCAACCTGCCTTTTCAAGATGTTCGATATTACTTTCATCCAATAATAAATCAGCCCGGCATTGAATTTTAAATTTAAACTGCAACTTTTCTTTTTGCACCAATTCAGAAAACTTTTTTATCCATCCCGGTTTCAATCCGAATATATCATCGCAAAACCAAAAATGCGTCGGCTGAACTCCCTGCAGTAATAATTTAATTTCTTCCACGACTTTTCCGGTGATCTTGAATTATATCTGTTGCCGTAACTTGGTTGTGAGCAACAGTTCCATTTAAACGGACATCCTCTTGTTGTTGTAAGGTTCAAAGAATAGTATCCGCTCTTTTTTATCCAGTTTGTTTTATACTTCTCCATGTC
>JACMJP010000013.1 GCA_014380545.1 Chitinophagales bacterium
GAGTTATTTGAATTTTGTCCTGATACAGTTCTATAAGCCTCACCTTCATAATCAGAAGCATATCCCGCAGCAATTAATGCAGCAACTTTATCTTCTTCTTTTACCTTCCAGTCAATGAAAGATTCATTTTCAGGATGATCAAGATCAAGGCAAACCATTTTAGCAGCTCTTCTTGTTGTGCCACCACTTTTAATAGCACCAGCAGCCGCATCGCCTATTTTTAAGAAACTCATTAATCCGGATGATGTACCACCTCCTGATAATTTTTCTCCTTCACCACGAATTTTTGAATAGTTTGTTCCAACCCCTGAACCGTATTTGAATATTCTTGCTTCTCTTGTCCACAGATCCATAATTCCACCAGGATTTACCAGATCATCATCCACACTTAAAATAAAACATGCATGCGGCTGAGGGCGCTCATAAGCTGAAGTAGATTTTTTTAATTCACCGGAATTAGGGTCAACATAATAATGTCCCTGAGGTTTTCCTTTTATACCATAAGAAGAAAATAATCCTGTATTAAACCATTGCGGTGAATTTGGAGCGGCAAGCTGACCAACGATCATAAATGCCATCTCTTCATAAAATATTTGTGCATCAGTAGCTGAAGCAAAATAATTATATTTTTCGCCCCATTGTCTCCAGCAATCTGCCATGCGGTGTGCTACCTGTTTAATGGAATTTTCTCCGCCTGTACTTCCGTCCGGCATCGGCACTCCGGCTTTTCTAAAATACTTTTGAGCAAGAATATCAGTAGCTACCTGGCTCCATTCTTTCGGTACTTCTACATTATGCATTTCAAATACTACGTCACCAGTTGTATTCCTTATTACTGATGAACGCATTTCATATGTGTACATATCATAGGGATTGGTACCTTCTTTTGTAAAATAGCGATTGATCTGCAATCCTGCCTGTTTCGTTTCTCTTTTTGCCATACTGATTAAATGTAGTTTTTTGGTTTTCGGTTTCGTTCCGGTTATATTATTAACGATGGTTGTTTAGACAATAAAACCTTCCGGTTTTTTTCCGAAAGGTTTTTCGAAAGTAGTTAAATAAAGTGTATTAAAACAAGTATCATTTTTACACACCAGTGTTCATAAAGAGATAAATACATAACACCGCTTACTTTCATTTGTACACATATATATTTTTATTATTTGACAAAGATGAAAGTGTCTCATTTAATGTGGAAATAAACTTTTAAAATGGGGAAAAGTTATGAGGGGAATACTGGAGAATGCAACAAATAATTTTGTATGCTTAAAATGCTCCGCTCAATGCTAAAGACAATCCAGGAATTGGAGAACCCATGCCTGATTTAAATAAATTAAATACATTCTGAATAAATGATAGCTTATTGCAAAGCTTAAAAAAAGATTTCTTAATCTATATCAATGCTTTGGATGACGAACGAATATAATTTTGTATTGTTCATTCAACATTATGACAAATTATATTATTCATAAAGCAAATACAAGAGGCCATGCTGATCATGGCTGGCTGAACAGTTATCATAGTTTCAGCTTTGCAAATTATTATGATGCTGAACGCATGCATTTTGGTGTATTAAGAGTTTTAAATGATGATACTGTTTCGCAGGCAATGGGTTTCGGAAAACATCCGCACGATAACATGGAAATTATTTCTATTCCCTTAGAAGGAGATCTTGAGCATCAGGATAGCATGGGAAATAAGACCGTAATTAAAGAAGGTGATATTCAGGCAATGAGTGCGGGGACAGGAATTACCCACAGCGAGTATAATAAGAATAAAGATAAGCCTGTGAAATTTTTACAAATATGGCTTTTCCCGAATAAGAAAAATGTAACACCAAGATATGACCAGATAACATTAAATCCGGAAGAAAGAAAAAATAAGCTACAACAAATACTTTCACCCAATCCGGATGATGCGGGTGTTTGGATACATCAGGATGCATGGTTTCATTTAGGAAAATTTGATAATAATATTGCAACAGAATATCAAATAAAAAAGAAAGGTAATGGTGTATATGTATTCATAATTAATGGTGATGTTATAATTAATGATGAGCCGCTGAACAAAAGAGATGGTTTTGGGGTTTGGGATGTTGATTCATTAAAAATAATATCTCAAAGTGATGATACAGAAATATTAGTTATGGAAGTACCGATGGGAATGTAATGTATAAAACAATTAAATTTCATATTATAAAATTAAAAAACAATGCAAACGACAGAAGCAAAAACAAAAGCGAAGTGGGTGGTTGATCCTATACATTCAACAATTGGATTTAGTGTAAAACACATGATGATGACAACAGTGAGAGGTGAATTTGAAAAATTCACAATTGAAGCAGAAACAATTGATGAAGATTTTATGAACGCAACAATTTCTTTTTCTGCTGAGGCGGGATCAGTAAATACAAAAAGTGAAAGCCGGGATACCCATATTAAAAGTGAAGATTTTTTTAATGCAGAAAAATATCCGCTCATTACATTTAAACCGACAAAAGTTGAAAATGTAGATAGTGATGGCAGTTATGAGTTATATGGCGATCTCACAATAAGAGATATCACCAAAAATATAAAACTGGATGTTGAATTTGGCGGAGTTTTGAAAGACCCATGGGGTAATGCCAAGGCAGGATTTACTTTAAACGGAAAAATAAACCGTAAAGACTGGAATTTAAACTGGAATGCTGCATTGGAAGGGGGCGGGATTTTAGTGAGTGAAGACGTAAGAATTAGTTGTGAAATACAGTTAGTGGAGGTAAAATAATTATTAGTTTATTAAAAAAGCAGCAGAGAAATATCTGCTGCTTTTTTTTTGTATATAGAGGTGAATGCACGGAAACAACCAATTACGCCTGCAAAAACTCTATATTTAATATCCAAACAAAATCCGTTATTTTTGCCCTAAGTCAATAAGCATGAGATCAGCCATTACCCAACTGCTGCATAAAAACAGTCGCCTCAACCACAGGCAATTTGCTGTGCTTATTGATCCCGATGAAGTAGATATCCCCGCCCTGGAAAAATTAGTTTCTATTGCTAAAGATGGCGGAGTGGATTATTTTTTTGTGGGTGGCAGTTTAGTAATTGGAAATTTTCTTGATACTACAATTAAATATTTAAAGCAACATACAAGCATTCCGGTAATTATTTTTCCCGGAAGTATCCAGCAGGTAAATCCGCATGCAGATGCATTATTATTTTTAAGTTTAATAAGCGGAAGAAATCCTGAATTATTAATTGGCAATCATGTATTGGCTGCGCCTTATGTAAAAAAATCAGGTATTGAAGCAATTTCTACAGGATATATTTTAATTGATGGCGGTGCACCAACAACTGTAAGTTATATTTCAAACACAACACCCATTCCGCATGATAAAAATGAAATAGCTGTTTGCACTGCAATGGCTGGTGAATTATTGGGCATGCAAACAATTTATATGGATGCGGGCAGCGGTGCAAAAAGATTTATTTCTGCTGAAATGATTGCTGCTGTTAAAAAAAATATAGCCCTTCCATTAATTGTTGGAGGTGGAATTAAAACTCCTGAAGCCGCTTACGAGTTAAGTAATGCCGGTGCCGATGTTATTGTTGTTGGCAACGCAATTGAAAAAGATACTGCACTCATTAAAGAAATTTCTTTTGCTATACACTCTGTTTCGGTATAATTGATGGATATTGAATAAGCAGTAATGAGAAGAAAAAACTCTTTATTGTAGAATATTTTAGTATACCAACTCATTACACATCACTCATTTTTATTACTGCTCATTATCTTTGTTCCATGCAGGGAATCGTAATTCAAAGTACAGGAAGTTTTTATGATGTGATGTTAGATGGCGGTGAGATAATAGTTTGTCGTTTAAAAGGAAAATTTCGTTTAGATGATAAAAAACAAACGAATCCTGTAGCAGTTGGAGATAAGGTTATAATTGAAAAAGATGTGCGTCCCGGCGGAGAAGTTGAGCATAACAGAGACAATTTCGTAATTGAAGAAATTCATCCCAGAAAAAACTACATTATTAGGAGCGATACTCATAAAAAAGAATTTAAAAATATCATAGCCTCCAATATTGATCAGTGTGTTATTATCGCTTCACTTATTCAGCCAAGAACATCATACGGATTTATTGATCGTGTTTTATTAACGGCCGAAGTTTATGATATTCCGGCTTATGTTATTTTTAATAAACATGACCTGTATCGCAAAAGAGAAAACGAATTGCTGGAAGAATTTATGTTCAGCTATAACGAAGCCGGGTATAAAAGTTTTTCAACTTCAGTTATTAAAAATGAAAATCTTGATAAATTAAAAGCACTGTTGCAAAATAAAACAACATTGTTAACAGGGCATTCCGGTGTTGGCAAATCAACTCTTGTAAATACCATTGAACCGCAATTAAATTTAAAAGTAAAAGAGATCTCAAAACACACTGAAAAAGGCAAACACACTACTACTTTTGCAAGAATGTACAAATTGAGTTTCGGCGGATTTATTATTGATACACCGGGCATTAAAGAATTTGGGTTAATGGATATTGAGGCATACGAAGTAGGACATTACTTCCCCGAAATAAGAAAATTAATTGATAAATGTAAATTCAATAATTGTTTACACATAAATGAAGAAGGTTGTGTAGTAAAACAACTATTGGAAGAAGGAAAATTTTCACCATCAAGATATAATAGTTATGTTACCATACATGAAGAGATAAAAGCGGGCAGAAAATGGTGACGAAAAATGCTGAAATAAATTATTCAGGATAAATCAGCCATGAAAATAAAAGTAATGTCTTCCTCTATTGGGGGAAGATAAAAGATAGGGGCTTATGAGAGCAGTAATCCAAAGAGTAAAAAATTGCAGTGTAGAGATTGATGAAAAAATATATTCATCAATCCGTCATGGATTATTAATTCTGTTAGGTGTGGAAGAAACAGATGATGCTGAAGACATCAACTGGCTTGCACAAAAAATTATCAACCTCAGAATATTTGCTGATGAAAATGATCTGATGAATTTGAGTGTGATAGATACCAATGGAGAATTACTGATAGTAAGCCAGTTTACATTATTTGCATCAACAAAAAAAGGAAACCGGCCTTCATTTATCCGAAGTGCAAAGCAAGATGTTGCAATACCTTTATATGAACAATTTGTAAAAGCCTTATCTCAATTGTCAGGCAAAGAAATTAAAACAGGAATATTTGGTGCAGATATGAAAGTTAGTTTAATAAATGATGGGCCTGTTACAATTATAATTGATACAAAAATAAAAGAGTGAAAACTTTCATAAAAAAATATTTTGAGATCATTCTCCTCCTTAATACAATAGTATTTATATTTTTTAAACCCAATATGCCGCAATTTGGTGAACGCATAAGTATGATAATGTTTGGCACACTTGCATTTTATTATCTGGCTTCAGGAGTTATGGTTTTTTTAGATAAATACCGCATTAATCGCAGTGTCAGATTAATTTACATGATCGGGCTTTGGGGTATTGCCATGACAGTGATTGCAATAATGGCGAGAATAGCTCTTATACAAATGAATTTCGAATTATTAATAATTTGTCTCTCATCACTTGTTGGTGTTTTATTATTTGCATGGATGAGTTATAACCACATTGAAAAGGAAGAAAATAAGAAAGCATTTGCCTATTTTATGCAGCCGCTTGTCTTGCGAAGTATACTGGCAATTTTTGCAGCCCTTGGTTTTTTAATTATGTCAAATTATGCGGTATATAAAACATTTGGGACACATAGGAATGATCCTGTTTATATTGAAAAAGCAATAAATGCATACGAAAACCCAAAGGATACATTAACAGTAAATGATTTTAAAAAATATGACGAATTAAAAAGAAATTCGAAATAGGAAACACGAAATTCGAGAAAAAAATGGAAACTGATATAACAATAAGAGAGGCACAGGCGGAAATTGATACCTGGATAAAAACAACCGGAGTAAGATATTTTAATGAACTCACCAATATGGCGATGCTAACTGAAGAGGTTGGCGAAGTTGCAAGAATTATTGCAAGGCAATACGGTGAACAATCTTTTAAAAAAAGCGATAAAGAAAAAAATCTGAGTGATGAGTTAGCAGATGTCTTGTTCGTTTTAATTTGTATTGCGAATCAAACAGGAATTGATCTTAGCGAAGCATTAAAAAAGAATTTAGAAAAGAAAACAAACAGGGATGGTGAAAGGCATCAATCAAATGAAAAATTAAAATAATAAAGTTCCCGCTGATTGCGCCGATCTTCGCAGAGAAAACAAATAATATTATCTGCGAATTCTGCGGGATAAAAATAAATTAAGTTTTGCAAGCAAGTCAAAATAATTCATCACCACTTAAAATAAAAGAATTCCGCCATTTTCTTTCCATGCGGGTTTTTATCACATTCGCATTTCTCATTCAATATGTTGTAGCAGGCTGGGAAATTTATTCTATTACAAAAGATCCCTTATCGCTTGGTTTAATTGGTTTGGCAGAAGCAATTCCTGCAATTGGAATCGCACTGTATGCGGGACATCTTGCAGACATCAGCAATAAAAGAAATTTATTAATAGCTGCATTATGCGGAATGTTTTTATCCTCAGCAGGTCTCACAATATTTACCTCAGATTATATGCAGGAAATGAACAGTGATGATGTAACTGTTAAGCTTATGTATCTTTTTATTTTTACTACAGGTTTGGCAAGAGGTTTTTATGCTCCGACAGCAACATCATTTATTGTGCAATTAGTGAGGCCAACCGCTACCCCTAAATCCCCTGAAGGGGACTTGTCTTCGTCGAAAGTTTTATTTCAGGAAAGAAACTTTGATGCAATTGATGAAGATGAATTAATAGATGGTGAATCAAAAAAAATAAATGATCAAATACTTGTAAGGGCATCCACAATTAATTCAACTGTTTGGCAAATGAGTGCGATCATTGGACCTGCGTTAGGCGGATTTATTTATGCAGGTTTTGGAATGACCTTTTCCATGTATTGTGTATTAGGGTGTATTTTATTGGGGATTATTTTCATGACATTCATAAAATCAAA
>JACMJP010000002.1 GCA_014380545.1 Chitinophagales bacterium
CAAAAAATTTGTCGCTTCCATCATTTTCCAAAATATTAATGAGTGTCTCAATATATTCAGCTTTATTTTTAAATGGATTATACCAGCATTTGAATAACTGCATGAAGATCCATTGCGTCCATTTATAAAATGCAGGATCATTTGTTTTTACCTCACGGCTCCAGTCGTAACTAAATCCAATTTTTTCCAATTGCTGCCGATAGTAATTAATATTTTTTTCTGTAGTAATTGCGGGATGCGTTCCTGTTTCTATCGCATATTGTTCGGCAGGTAAACCAAATGCATCAAAGCCCATCGGATGCAACACATTGAAACCGGAAAGTCTTTTATAGCGGGAAAAAATATCGCTGGCAACATAGCCCAATGGATGCCCCACATGGAGACCTGAACCGCTTGGATAAGGGAACATATCAAGTACATAATATTTCCCATTGGGGTATTTTTTCCTGTCAATATCTTCCTCAATCTTGTATAAACCGTTGTCAGTCCAGCGTTTACTCCATTTTTTCTCTACTTCTGCGAAATTAAAGTCCATGCCCAAAGTTAAGTATTCATTAAGATTTCAGAATGATGGTGCTTTTTATTAACGCCCTTTTAACTTTGAAGATACATTATGACAAAGGCAGAACTCATTTACAACACCCTGCATACTATCCCGGATTTATCTGCGGATAAAATGAATGACACTTCTTATTATTTCATAAAATTTTTAGTTGATAAATATGATGAAGAAATTCTGCAGGCAGAAATTGAAGGAGCTAAAAAAGAAGCATTTCATTTCTTTTCAGATGAAGAATTATTTACATCTGAAAGTAGGAGTAATTAACATCTTTCCCCCTAATAACTTTTAGCCGCTAACTCTTAAAGCCGTTTTATCTTTACTGCTATGTCGCAGGCAGGTAAGTCACCGCTAAAAAGCAAAGGTTCACAATATATAAATTCAATTCTCATTACAGCATTGTCTTTATTTATGCTGGGTTTAATGGGATTGATATGGGTGAGTTTTAAACATGAACAAAGCCGCATTAAAGAGCGGATAAAAATTTCCGCTTTCCTGCATGATGATGTTCAGAATGTGGAAACGCTTCGCAAAGAAATTGAAAAAGACCCGAGAGTAAAATCGACTGAGTATATTAGTAAAAATGATGCAGCGCAAATTGTAAAAGAAAAATACGGCGAAGACATTACAGCTATTTTAGGTGATTATAATCCCTTACCTGCAAGTGTGGAAGTTTATTTATCCGCTGAAAATGTAAACATGGATAGCCTTGCAGTTTTTCAAAAAGAGCTTGAAGCATATAAACAAATTAAATTCACGAAGGTGGATGAATTGCTTGTGAGTTCTATCAATAGCAATTTTAAAATCATGGGATTTGTTGTTGCAGGGCTCGGTATTTTATTTTTGCTTATCGCCATTGCAATTATTGATAAAACAATTCGCCTGAGTATGTATTCAAACAGGTTTTTAATTCGCAGTATGCAACTGGTTGGCGCTACAAGAAATTTCGTAACAGGTCCATATGTGCGCCGCAGTGTTATCAACGGTATTATTAGTGCCGGCACTGCTTCACTCATGTTATTCATTCTGATCGTCATCATACAAAGACGTTATCATTACTGGGATTTCAGCGATGGAACATTAAAGAGCGGTTTATTTTTAATAGTTGTAACTTTGGCGGGCATTGGCATTGCATTAACTTGGTATAGCACCCGCAATGCAGTGCATAAATATATTAAGATGAAGCTGGATGAATTGTATTAAATTCAACCCCTAAATCCCCTAAAGGGGACTTTTTATATGGCTAAAGAATACCAAGAATGAAGTCCCCTTTAGGGGATTTAGGGGGTTGTAAACCAGGAATTAAAAATTTAAAATCTATTTAAGAATTACCCATAAAGATTAATAAACATGGAAGTAAAAAAACAACCTGCTGCTGAAACAAAAACTACTACAACTGCTGTATCAAAAAAAATGGTGCTTGGCAGGGAGAATTATTATTTAATATTATTTGGTGTTGTTGTAATTGTTATTGGTTTTATTTTAATGAGTGGCGGAAAATACACTGACCCGGCAGTATTTAATGCTGATGAATTATACAGCACAAGAAGAACAGTTATTGCACCCATTGTTGTAATACTCGGTTTTGTTATCGAGATATACGCACTCTTTCACAAAAGCAAAAAAGCATAATTTATTTTCATGACCATCTTTGAAGCAGTTATCCTCGCAATTGTAGAAGGAGTAACTGAATTTTTACCTATTTCATCAACAGGTCACATGATAATAGCATCATCACTCATGGGAATTGCGGAAGATGACTTTACAAAATCATTTACCATTGCAATTCAATTTGGAGCAATTTTATCTGTGGTTGTTTTATATTTTAAAAGATTTTTCAAAACAGTTAATTTCTATTTCAAATTATTTGTCGGATTTATTCCGGCAGCAATTGCCGGTTTTTTATTGGGTGATGAAATTGATGCATTACTTGAAAATGTAACCGTTGTTGCCATAGCTTTAATCCTGGGTGGAATTATTTTATTATTCATTGATAAATTATTTAGTTCCGATAAAACAACTGATGTACAGCATACAGATAATATCTCTTATGCCACTGCTTTTAAGATCGGGATATTTCAATGCATTGCCTTAATTCCCGGTGTATCAAGAAGTGCGGCAACAATCATTGGGGGGCTTACTCAAAAGCTTACAAGGAAAACTGCTGCGGAATTTTCTTTTTTTCTTGCTGTACCAACCATGTTTGCAGCAACCGTATATTCATTATTTTTCAAAGAGATAGAAGATGGTGCAAATAAAGGGATGAAAGCTTATGAATTGTTATTAGACAATTCGAATAATACAATCAGTTTTATACTCGGAAATATTGTTGCCTTTATAATTGCAATATTTGCTATGAAATTATTTGTAGATTATCTCAATAAACACGGATTTAGAATTTTTGGCTGGTACAGAATTATTGTTGGCGCAATTCTATTAATTTTATTAGCCCTCGATGTAAACCTGCAAGTTGTATAATGCTTACACCTGAACAAATCCGTGAAGGAACATTTTTATTATTTGATAAACCGAAATTCTGGACATCGTTTGATGTTGTTGCAAAAGTGCGCAGGGTATTAATGGAATACTGCAACGAAAAGAAATTAAAGGTTGGTCATGCCGGAACGTTAGATCCGCTTGCAACAGGTTTATTAATTCTTGCCACCGGAAAATTTACAAAACGCATTGATGAGATACAGGCAACAGATAAAACTTATGCCGGCACATTTTACCTTGGCGCAACTACTCCCTCCTATGACGGTGAAACAAAAACAGAAGAGCATACTTCAACTGAGGATATCACAGATGAAAAAATAATTGCCGTTGCAAAAAAATTTACCGGAGAAATTATGCAGGTTCCTCCTGTTCATTCAGCTATTAAACAAGATGGTAAATCAGTCTATCTTAAAGCAAGAGCAGGAAAAGAAGTGATACTGGAAGCAAGAAAAATTTCCATACACCGCTTTGAAATAACAAAAATTAATTTACCTGAAGTGGAATTTCTTGTTGAATGCAGCAAGGGCACATACATCCGCTCACTTGCAAATGATCTTGGAAAAGAATTGGGTTGCGGAGCATATTTATTTGCACTAAGCAGAACAAAAATTGGTGCATATGATTTAAAGAACGCACTGGATGTACATGAATTTTTGCATACTTACAAAATCAAAGAAGAGAAAAAGAATTAGTTTTTATTTTTGAATCACAATGCAGGTATTTAAAGATCTTAATACAATAAAACAATTTCAGAATTCTGTTATCACTATCGGAACATTTGATGGTGTGCATATAGGCCATAGGGAGATCATTCATAAAATAATATCAGCAGCAAAAGATATACATGGTGAAAGTGTTATAGTTACTTTTTACCCGCATCCCCGGCAAATAATTGAACCCACTAAACCAATTTTTAATTTAAATACATTAAATGAAAAACTAGAACTGCTGCAAACACTTGGAGTAGATAATGTGATCGTTGTTCCTTTTTCAAGAGAGTTTTCAGAAATGGAAGCAGAAGATTATGCAGAAAATTTTCTTATTAAAAAATTCAACCCCAAAATAATTGTATTTGGTTACGATCATAAATTCGGCAGAGACAGGAAAGGCGATATTCATTTATTGAAAAGCATCGCATCAAAATATAAAATACAAGTGGAAGAAATTTCAGCTCAAACAATTAACAATCTGAAAATAAGTTCAACTAAGATCCGCAGTTTTTTAAGCGAAGGAAAAGTGGATGAAGCAAATGCATTGCTGGGCTATCATTATACATTATCGGGGTTAGTTATAAAGGGTGATCAGATAGGCAGAACGCTCGGCTTTCCTACTGCAAATATGCATTTTGATGACAGCACTAAATTAATTCCGGCGGATGGTGTGTATGTGGTTAAAGTATTTCTGAAAAATATCGAAGGCGATCTGTACGGATTATTAAGCATTGGCAACCGTCCCACATTTAATAAAACAGAAAAAAGAATTGAGGTATATATTCTCAATTTTGATAAAACAATTTACGGCGAAGAGATAAAAATTGAATTTTTACATTTTATTCGTCCGGATAAAAAATTTAATTCCGCTTATGAATTAATTCTTGCAATGAATACAGACAAAAAGTTTGCAGAAGATTTTATTATCTCAAATAAATCTTAATTTAATATCCTGTAAAGCATCTCCCTCAATAATTGTTCTGTTGGAGTTTCCACATTATGTAACCCTTTACTGCGCAGGTCATATTCGAGGAATATCCCGAAAATATTTTCAACATCCTGTTTTGTATATAATGTTTTGGCTTTGCGATATTCATTTGCCTGTGTGCCGTGGATGCCATACATGCGAAAAAGGTCCCAGTCTTTTGCATCTTGCCCGTGCATGAAATGATAGAGCTTTACAAAACCGGAATGCAAATTTGAAATAGTAAGTACAAAAGGATTTGTTTTCGGGTTCTGATTTAAGTAATGTAATATCTTAAATGCTTTTGATGAATCTTTTATTAATAAGGCACTTTGTAATTCCCACACATTATGATCTTTACTTATGCCAATATTTTCTTCAATTTCTTTTACAGTGATCTTTGCACCCGGTTGAAGATTAATGATGAGCTTATCTAATTCATTTGTGATCTTATTAAGATCAGTGCCCAGGTAATCAACCAGTAAATTATTTGCCTTGCTTTCAACGGAAAAGTTTTTCCGCTTTAAATAGTTTTCTATGAACAGGGGAATCTCATTTTCTTTTAATTCTGTAGATTCAAATACCACTCCTTTATCCTGCAATAATTTATATACCTTTTTTCTTTTATCTAATGTTCCCCCTTTGTAGCAAATAATTAAAATAGTGGAAGGCACAAGATGATTCAGGTAAGACTCGAAATTCTCCAGCCCTTTTAAATGATTTGCTTCACGAATGGTTACAACCTGTTTATTTGCAAACATCGGGAAACGCCTGCAGGTATCAAGAATATCCTGCACATTGCTGTCTTTACCATAAAACACAGAATGATTAAAGGATCTTTCTTCTTCTGTTACAACAGTATTTTCTATGTACTCTGAAATTTTATCAATGTAATAACTTTCAGCACCGTGAAGTAAATAAACAGGTGCAAGTTTTTTCGCCTGTATGTCTTTTATCAAATCTACATGTGTCATAACAAGCTGTAATTTTACGCCAAACAATCAATCCGTGCAACTGCAATTTTCAAAATATAATTTTACAATTAAAACGGAGAACGATAAACAATTTATTTACGATATCATTCGCAGAAAATATATTTTACTCACCCCTGAAGAATGGGTTCGCCAGCATATAGTGCATCACATTTTGCACGATCATAAATTTCCGAAAGCATTGGTCAGTTTAGAAAAACAACTTTTTTTAAATGACATGAGCAAGCGAACTGATATTGTTTTATATAACCATGCGGCAAAACCTGTTTTAATAGTTGAATGCAAAGCACCCGAAATAAAGATCAGCCAGAAAACCTTTGAGCAGATAGCAAGATATAATCTCACTCTCATAGTGCCTTATTTATGGGTTACCAATGGCAAAACAAATTATTTATGCAATATTGATCATCAAAACAATACATTTAACTTTTTGCAACAACTTCCACCGGTTAATGAAATACTTTCAGCATAAAATAATGGCTTTAGCATTTGTATAATATTTCCTGTTATTCGCTTGTCATTTTACAATACATTTTGCATTAACAATAGCTTCATGGTTTGGTTAATTAAAAAACATCTTTAATTTCACAGAATCTTAAACTAAAACAACCATTATGGATAAACAAGTTAAAGCATTTATGGGCCTGGTTGAACAACGCAACCCGGGTGAAAAAGAATTTCAGCAGGCAGTATTGGAAGTTGCTGAATCCGTAATACCATTTATGGAAGCACATCCAAAATATAAGGAATCAAAAATTCTTGAACGCATGGCAGAACCCGAGCGGGTTGTAATGTTCCGTGTGCCCTGGGTAGATGATGCCGGAGAAATTCAAATTAACCGTGGTTATCGTATTCAAATGAGTTCTGCCATTGGTCCTTATAAAGGTGGTTTACGCTTTCACCCCACAGTGAATTTATCCATATTAAAATTTCTTGCATTTGAGCAGGTATTTAAAAACAGCTTAACCACATTGCCAATGGGCGGCGGAAAAGGCGGAAGCAATTTTGACCCGAAAGGAAAAACCGATGCTGAAGTAATGCGCTTTTGCCAAAGTTTTATGATGGAATTATGCCGGCATATTGGTGCTGATACAGATGTGCCCGCAGGCGATATTGGTGTTGGCGGAAGAGAGATAGGGTTTTTATATGGTATGTATAAAAAATTGCGGAATGAATTTACGGGTGTGCTTACGGGAAAAAGTTTGGAATGGGGTGGCAGTTTAATTCGCCCGGAAGCAACAGGTTATGGCTGCGTATATTTTGCAGCCGAAATGATGGAACATAAAAACATGCAGTTTAAAGGAAAAACAGTTGTTGTTTCCGGCAGTGGAAATGTTTCTCAATATGCAATTGAAAAATGTATTGACCTTGGGGCAAAAGTGGTTACTGCAAGCGACAGCGATGGATACATTTACGACAAAGATGGATTTACAAAAGAGAAGCTTACATTTTTGTTAGACCTTAAAAATGTGAGAAGAGGAAGAATAAAAGAATATGCTGATAAATATAATTGCGATTATGTTGCAGGAAAAAAACCATGGAATGTAAAATGTGATGTTGCGCTGCCCTGTGCTACGCAAAATGAACTGGAAAAAAGAGATGCAACCATCTTAATTAAAAATGGGGTAAAATGCGTTGCTGAAGGTGCCAATATGCCTTGTACGCCACATGCAGTTACAGCATTTATAGAAAACAAAATATTATTTGCACCCGGCAAGGCAAGTAATGCTGGTGGTGTTGCAACAAGCGGGTTAGAGATGAGCCAAAACAGTTTGCGCATGAGCTGGAGCAGGGATGAAGTAGACAATCATTTAAAAAATATTATGCATCATATTCATGCTACATGCGCTAAGTATGGCAAAGAGGGCAAGTATATTAATTATGTGAAAGGCGCCAACATAGGTGGCTTTGTGAAAGTTGCAGATGCAATGCTTGCACAGGGATTGGTATAATTAATTGAACTGAGCTATAAATTTGAGATGAAAAAGATCCGGGAGTTATTCCGGATTTTTTTATGTCTGGCACCTGCTGTTGATAAAAAACTACTAATTTTGTGCGAAATCATTAAACATAAAAATAAAAAAAATGAAGAATCTTATTATTGCTGCCTTAACTGTGGTAGCCACCTTCTCAATCACTTCGTGTGCTAAAAAAGGCATGAGCGAAGAAATGAAAACAAGAATGGAAGCTTTTGAAACAAACTGGAAAAACACCGGTGATGAAATGGCTGCTATGGAAAAATCTATGAATACCCGCATAGATGAAATGAAAAAAATGCATACTGATGCTATGGGCATGGATCATGACATGAAACA
Source organism: Chitinophagales bacterium (assembly GCA_014380545.1). Taxonomy (GTDB): domain Bacteria; phylum Bacteroidota; class Bacteroidia; order Chitinophagales; family BACL12; genus JACMJP01. The sequence goes on from JACMJP010000002.1 coordinate 8,037, forward strand.
TGACGACAAAAAAATGGACACGAAACATGACCACTCAAAAATGGATATGAAAGAGGGTGATATGCATATGGACATGGCTCAGTGCACTGCAATTGATCAGCGCATTTCTGATATGAAAGCAAAATGTGATGCGGCTACGGCAACATGGGAAGCTGACACTAAATCTTACAATGAATGGAAAGACAAAGTGAAAAAAGGTGAAGTGGAAAATGAAGCTATTGAAATAGGCCTGAAAAGCTGGGAAGATAAATTAGCTGAACACAAAACCAGCGGAATGGCAATGGCTAAAGAAATGGATGCTTTATACAGTGATGTTAAAGCACATGCTGAAGCTGACATGTCTGCGATGGGTTATTAAATAATTCTTATCAAAAAAACATTAAAAAAAATCCGGGAGTATTCCCGGATTTTTTTTGTTTTATAATTTTATGGATCAATAAATTTATTCCTTCACAAATTTTTCTGTAATTGTTTTTGCTCCATCAGAAATTGTGAGTGTGTAAATACCACTTGCAAGATGTTCAACATTTAATTG
>JACMJP010000102.1 GCA_014380545.1 Chitinophagales bacterium
ACTGGATTCTTGATACTGGATGTTGGAAATCTTTTTAATAAAATAAACTTATTATAATTTTACTCACACTCACCTTTTCACCACCAACGTATTCGCAATTTTATCATGCAAAGCCTGGCTCTTCTTGTCAAATAAAGCAATTAAACATCCCAGAAAAAATATTCCCACTGAAAGTAATTTCACAAAAGCCCTTGTAAAAGATGTGCCCCAGCTTATTTTCATTCCGGCCTTATTACGCACTCTTATTCCGATAATTAATTTTCCAATAGTTGCTCCCCACATTCCTTCAAATATTGACCAATATAAAAACGGAATTAAAAAGATCATCAATGCACCCAGCGGGTAATTGGAAGCAAATCTTTTTATCCAGCCAATTTTATCGGAGTCTTCAGCAATTGCTTCTGCATAAGTAAAAAATTGATATTTATCAGCAATTGATATTTTTCCCTCATCCGCATTCGGCTCAATTTCCGGTTTACCCATATAAACAAATAAAAATGCACAAATGACTGCGCCCAGTAAAGCAAAGTCAAGTATAAATGCAATAAATCTTCTGATGATTGGGGCTAACTGATGACTGTGAGACATAGAATATATTTAGTTTTTAGGTTTATTAAATGTTGCTGCCAAAAGTAATAATTAATCCGCAAATTAATGAAAGACAAATCCGGGATCAGGAGAAATGGAATTATCTTGAAGAATATTCTGTCACCAATATTTACATTGTATTTGTTATTTGTTTTCTCAGTTCAGCAAAATATTGAAAACTAAATTGTAACCTGCTGCCATACCAGGAAAACATTTCACCGTCAATCAATATTATTTTTGCATGTGGCATAAATTCCTGCAATTCTTTAATATTTTTTTCTTTAAACGGATAAGGTTCAGAGGATAAAAAAACTATTTGAGGGTTTGCAATTTGAATATCTTCCATTGTTATTTCAGGATACCGCAATTGATCCTGAAATAAATTCTTAAAACCTGCAAGTTCTAACATGCTGCTGATAAAAGTATCTCCTCCTATTATCATATAAGGGTTTTTCCAAATTATATAAATACAAATGGGGAAGTTATGAATAGCAAATATATTATGATCAGAGTGATACTTTTCTTTTTCAAATTCAATTTCCTGAATGAGCTTGTATGATAACTCTTGCCTATCTGTTATTTCCCCCAAATTCTTAATCATTACAATTGCATCATCAAAATTTCTTACATCACTTAACCATACAGGAAAATATTTTTCCAGTTCTTCTATCTGTTCTTTTACATTTTCTTCCTTGTTGGCAATAATTAAATCAGGTTGAAGAGATCTTATTTGTTCTATATGCAGATTTTTTGTCCCACCTATAACTGGTTTTGATTTTCTGATATGATCCGGATGCACACAAAATTTAGTAACACCAACTAATTTATCTTCATGGCCGAGTTCACATAACAATTCAGTTTGCGATGGAACAATAGAGATAATTCTTTTTGGTGGGAAATTAATTTCTATTTTACGGTCAAGCTGATCAATGAATTCCATTGGGGTAATTTATTCTGCATCATTTCGTCATCGCATTCATCACATCATATTTTGTAATAATGTATGTTTTATCAACTTTAAAATCCCGTACCAATAAAGCCGGGTTATCAGCAGTTATCATTTTACTTAACGAATCAATAGGAGTTGAAATATCAACAAATGGAAACGCAGGTGTCATGATTGCTCCAACTGTTGAATTTTTTATTTCAGGATCTTTTATTACGGCATTGTATAAAATATTTTCATTTAATGACCCTACAACCCTCTTTTTATCTGTTATCGGCAATTGTGAAAAATCGTTTTGCATCATTACCTGCATTGCCTGTGCAACAGTTGTATTTATATCAACTGAAATTAATTCTCCTTTTTGATTGGTTGAGATTAAATCTTTAGCTGTTAATCCGCTTTTGTCAAAATATCCCATTTTTATCATCCATTCAGGATTAAACATTTTTCCCAGGTATCTTGTGCCATGATCCACAAAAATTACAACAACAACATCACCCTTTTTAAAATGCGGAGCTAATTGAATTAATCCCTGCAATGCAGAACCGCTTGAATTACCAACCCAAATTCCTTCTTCTCTCACAATTCTTGCGGTCATTATTGCCGCATCTTTATCGGTAACTTTTTCAAATGCATCAATAATATCCATATCAACATTCTGCGGTAAAAAATCTTCACCAATACCTTCTGTTACATACGGATAAATTTCATTCTTATCAAAAATACCCGTCTCTTTATATTTTTTAAATATACTTCCGTAGGTGTCAATTCCCCACACTTTAATATTTGAATTTTTTTCCTTTAAATATTTTCCTATCCCGCTTATTGTTCCACCTGTTCCCACACCTGCAACAAAATGTGTGATCTTTCCTTCGGTCTGTTCCCAAATTTCAGGGCCGGTTGTTTCATAATGCGCAATCGTATTACTTGGATTATCATACTGATTTGGTTTCCATGAGTTGGGTACTTCATTAATTAATCTTGATGAAACTGAATAATAACTTCTTGGATCCTCGGGATCAACATCTGTCGGACAAACAATAACATCTGCACCAAATGCTTTTAATGCATTTACTTTTTCAATGCTTTGTTTATCCGTTGTAGTGAAAATACATTTATATCCTTTTATAATTGCGGCAATTGCTAATCCCATTCCTGTATTGCCGCTTGTGCCTTCTATAATTGTTCCGCCCGGTTTTAATTTTCCGTCTTTTTCAGCATCTTCAATCATTTTTAGAGCCATTCGGTCTTTAATTGAATTACCCGGATTAAAGGTTTCTACTTTTGCCAATATGGTAGCAGGAATATGTTTTGTTATATTATTAATTTGAATTAAAGGTGTATTACCAATTGCTTCGAGAATATTTTTTTTCCACATGAGTGCAAAGGTAAAAAATGATTTCAAGTGTCATCCCCACACTCGTACATAAATTGAGTAGGATTTCAATTAAAGAATATTCACCGGTATCGTCTTACTTTCATGATGTATTACAAAAACGGTATCAGGAAATTTTTTCATAGTCATCCAACTTGTCAATTTCAAAAATAGTGGTTCCGTCTTCCCTAAAATAATAAGGTAATTTAAATTTTGAGCCCCAAATAATTTCATCGTAGGTATATGAAAATCTTGCATGAACTTCCTGAGAAGATGTTTCATTATATCCTTTTATCATTACAAGAATTTCTATATCACCGTCTTTAAAATCCTGCTCACTCATGCCCCATAAAGGGCTAAGTTCATCTATCGGATGCACCATGGTCCAGTTGAGCGGGAAATAGGTGATTTTATTATTATCAATATTCAATTGCTGGTATCTTCTTGTTTCCTTACCGTTATCATTAATCACAACAGCCATTAATGCACGAACTTCTAACTCAGTTAAATTATTATTGCGTTCATTTGCAGCACGAAACATAAGCCCGTTTACTTGCTTATAAGGACCTATCATAGAATGTTGTGAAAAACGGATACCTGCAGGAGATTTTGAAAAACGCCCGTACATTAAACCAGTAAAAATTGCAAAGCCCATCAAGCCTACCACTGCCTCGGAAGCTGCCACAAAACTTACAATAGCTGAGAGGGGATATAGGGAACCATAGCCAACTGTTGTGAGCGTTTGCGCACTAAAAAAGAAAGCGATGAGAAAATTGTTATGTACTTCATAATCTATCGTCATTCCAATGCCATTAAAATCAATGAGCAAATAGATTATAGCAAAAAACAAGTTTACGAATAAATAAAATAATAAAATATACATTGCAAACCTCCACCATTTCATTGTAAGCATTTCATGAAATATCTGCTTCTTCTCACCTATTCTTATTACATTAAACCCGCCATTTTTATCAATAATACGTTTGGTGCCTTTTTCATATCTATTTGTAAAACCAAATTCATCACCTTTTGATGAAGGATTGTTGAAACGTTTTTCAAACATGTCTTTAAGATTCATAATACATTATTTATGTCAAATTTAGAAATAAGGAAGCACATGCAGAAGATATTTGATAGCTGTGAATAACCTTTCTTAAAATAATCCTAATCTTAATTTACTTCATAATCATGCTTTCTTATTATAGTAGAATAGAATTCATTTTTTTTTAATGATGTCATCATTTATAATGATGAATTATAAAGA
>JACMJP010000103.1 GCA_014380545.1 Chitinophagales bacterium
GAAGCAGCTATGCAAATGCTGGACAAGGTAATTGATGCTAAGCAAGCAAATAAGGATATTGAATTCCAGGCGCTCAGTTATAAATCAGCTGTGTTATTGTCTATGCACCAGTTTCAGCAGGCATTAGATGTAGCTAAACTAGGTGCTGCAATTAATGATAGAAATTCAGGAATTTATGGTGCCATGATAGATGCAAATGTTGAACTGGGAAATTATGCAGAAGCTGTTCAATTGTGTGATAAAATGCTTGCATTGCGTCCTGATTTAAGAAGTTATTCACGGGCAAGTTATATCCGGCAAATTTATGGTGATAACCGTGGAGCAATTGATGCCATGAAAATGGCTGTTGAAGCAGGTGTGCCCGGTGCTGAAAATACAGAATGGGCAAGAGTAACATTGGGAGATCTGTACTTAAACATCGGCTCAATTGATACAGCAGAAATGTTATATAAAGAAGCACTAACAAGAAGACCCAATTATGTGTACGCTGAAATGGGTTTATCGAAAGTTGAAAAGACAAAAAAGAATTATGATGCTGCAATCACACATTGCGAAAATGCGATCCGTTTAATAAGCGAATCTGCCTTTATTTCAACACTCGGTGATCTGTATCAATTAAAAGGGGATGATAAAAAAGCAAAAGAAATTCATGAAGATGTTCACAAATTATTGGAGCAGTCAGAAAAAGAACAGAATGATGATGCAGCGAAAGTAAAACACAATGGCGCAAGAGAATTAGCAATGGCACACATGAAAGTTGGGAATTATGATGAAGCACTTGAATTTGCAAAACAGGATATTTCAGTTAGACCGAATAATATTGATGCAAATGAACTCATTGCATGGATATATTATATGAAAGCTGATTATGCTAATGCAAAAATGCATGCTGATAAAATGCTAGCTACAAATACACAAAATGCAAATACATTGCACAAAGCAGGATTAATTTACACTAAAGCAGGAGATACGGCTAAAGGAAATGAACTAATGCTGAAGGCGAAAACTATTTCTCCTTATATTGATCCGTTAATTCAATAAAGCATAGAATAAAAGCAACTTTCTTTATATTTCATTTTGATAAGAGATTGCTTCGCTGCGCCCGCAATGTTTATATTGCTAGTTTTTGAGAAAATAAAAACCGAAGAACGTCATTGCGATAAGTTGATACAAATAAAAAATAAAATATCGTCAACTTGAAGCAATCTATTTACATGGGAAACAATTCCATCTAATTATAAATAAATTTCATAAGAAACTTAGTATGAAGAAAATACTTTTTTCCTTACTCATGCTTTTAACGTCAGCATCTTCTTTTGCGCACACCATCAATTACACCTTGGATAAAATGAGCGAAGGAAAAGTTTTTTGGAATTATTTATTAGAAGGCTACAAACATATTATACCGCTCGGGCTTGATCATATTTTATTTATTCTCTGTGTGTTTTTTCTTAATACAAGTATTAGGAAAATTATTTTACAGGCAACAATGTTCACCATTGCGCACACCATTACACTCGGTTTAGCGATGTACGGAATTATTGATCCCCCCGGAAATATTATTGAACCCATCATTGCTTTGAGCATTGTTTTTCTTGCACTCGAAAATATATTTTCAACCAAAGTAAAACCCTGGAGATTGATAATGGTATTTTTATTCGGACTTGTACACGGAATGGGATTCGCCGGTGCACTTGCTGAACTGGGTATGCCTGACTATGCATTTGCAACAGCGCTCATCAGCTTTAATATAGGGGTTGAGTTAGGGCAAATAACAATTATTGTCCTTATGTATTTTCTTGTGAGCCGCCCTTTTGCAGAACGCAAGTGGTACAGAAAAAA
>JACMJP010000104.1 GCA_014380545.1 Chitinophagales bacterium
GCAATAATTTGAGGAAAATTGTATATGTGCATGGTATAGGCAAGGGTATAACCAAATATATATACAGGGTTAGCGCCGCTTTTTTAAATTAATAGATAAGAAAGGAAAGAAATATCAAATGCAAAAATCAAATAGTTTTAGCTCTGATGCTTAAAAGATCACTTACAGTAGTTACTAAATGTTGCATATCAAATGGCTTTGAAATAAAATAATCAGCACCTGCATTTAAACAAATTTTATCTATATCGGGAAGAGCCGAGATCATGAGAACAGGAAGATGTGCAGTGGAGCTATCTTTTTTTATGCGGCTGCAAACATCAACTCCATTTATATTGGCTATAAGCTTATCAAGTATAACAAGGTCAATTTTATTCTTCTGTATTGTTTTTTCTGTTTGTTCTGCACTATTTAATAAGGTAACATTATAACCGTAATACTCAAGCATCATTTTAAGCGCCCCTCCAATATCCGGATCATCATCAACAACTAAAATTCGTTTACTGTCTTCCATTTTATTTTATTCTTCCGGAACAAACTTAAAGCCACCTTATTGCCGGCTATAGTTGAAATCTCCGCCAACCGCTATAATTAATAGGTTATGTGTAATTGATAAATTTTATAGCTTTATTAAATGGTTTATCATAAACTAATTATCAGAACATAAAAAGTAAATTTTTACCCGTAAAAGGAATAATTTCTACTGGTTTCTTTAAAAATATTTATTCCGAATCCTATAAGGCCCGGCTACATACGAAAATTTATAACACATGGATCCGGCAACTACTTTTACCAGGAATATACTGTGTTTTTGCCTGTAAGATGCCTGCAGTAATAGTTATATAAAAAAAACAAACTGCGCAGTTTTAAATGCCGACATAACTTTCGGCAATCATATAATCTACAAGTTTGTTGAAGTCTTCCCCGCCCTTGTAGTACTCAGCTACCTGCCTGTCGGCACCGGTACCGTTTAAGAGTATCCATTTTATATTTTCCATTTCTTCACGGCTGCCCAATTCATCCACTACATCATCTACAAAATAGAGCATTTCATAAATGAGTTCTTTGGCATCCACTTCTTCCTGCTTTCCGAAATCAATAAGCTTACCGCCTATACCAAATCTTGCGGCCCTCCATTTATTTTCATTTATAAGAGCCTTGTCGTAATTGCGCCAGCCTATATTGTTTTTCATGAGCTTGAATAGTTTGGCAGTAAGCGCCTGCATAAGTGCTGCAAGTGCTATAGTTTCATCAGCCCGCATGGGGATGTCGCACATGCGGAATTCAATTGTATTGAAATAAGGATGCACCCGCAGATCCCACCATATCTTTTTACCATTGTCAATACAATTTGTTTTTACAAGCAGCGAAACGAAATTATCAAAATGGCTTGCATCATTAAATGTATCGGGAATACCTGTTCTTGGAAATTTGTCAAATACTTTGGTTCTGAATGATTTAAAACCTGTGTCTCTACCTTCCCAGAAGGGTGAGTTTGTGCTTAAGGCAAAAATGTGCGGAAGAAAATAACGCAATGAATTCATCATAAAAACTGCAACATCCCTGCTCGGCATACCAACATGCACATGCAGCCCGAATATTAAATTGCTTCTGGCAGCATCCTGCATTTCATAAACAATTTCTTCGTAGCGGGGATGATTGGTAATGAGTTGTTCTTTCCACAATGCAAAAGGGTGCGTTCCTGCCCCGGCAATTTTTAATCCTTCAGCTTCCGCAAGATCGGCAACAATGCGGCGGAGTTTAATTACTTCTTCTCTTCCTTCTTTTATATCCTTTAAAATTTTTGTTGCAACTTCCACAACACTCTGATGCATTTCAGCTTTTATCTGTTCACCGTATTTTTCACCCGCTTCAATAATATTATGCTTGCGGCTGCTCAGGTCTCTGCTTACCGGATCAATTATCTGGAATTCTTCTTCAATACCGAGGGTGAATACTGAATAATCTATTTTATGCATTGTTGGTATTAATACTTGTGAGTTAATTTTATTCTGAAGCTGATTTACAAATTACAATTTAATTATTTTTAATTTTTTTTAAGAAGTATAAATTCTTGTTTTATTATTCACTACCCACCACTTCCCCTTCACCATTTATGAATTTCCCTTTTGTGTTTCTGATGTATGCGGAAATCCGTAAACAGAATTTTTCATAAATGTTCCCCATGTGAAATTTACAATTCCCGGTTTAGAATTCATAGCTCTTTCAATTGTCATTAATGCTGCATGTTCAACAACCCATTCAAAATTTTCATCGCCTACAGATGACTTGTCAGCATCAGGGGCAGGATTACAGAAATCTATTGCATATGGAATTCCATCCCGCACAGCCCATTCAACTGTATTAAAATCATAACCCAATGCAGAATTTAATGTAAGTGTATTTTTTGTTACAAGATCAATTAATTGCTGCGAAGGAGTGGGGCCATTCCATGTATACCGCAAGTGCGGTTCGTTTCTCGGCTCATAAGGCATTACTAAAACATATTTTCCGCCAAGGCAATAACAACGGAAATAGTAATCAAATACAATTTCTTCCTGCAGCATCATTACGTCTTCGCCGCTCTCGCTATATTTTTTAAAGAAGTCTTCCATGGTGTCAATTTTAGAAACACCTCTCCATCCGCCACCATCAAATGGTTTCATATAAGTTGGAAAGCCTGTGTAGCCAAATATACTTTCCCAGTCGAGCGGGTATTTTAAATTGCGGAATGAATTTGTTTTTGTGTTCTTCGGAATATCATGCGATGGAAGTAAAACAGATTTAGGAACAGGTATTCCAAGTTTTACTGCAAGCGCATTATTAAAAAATTTTTCATCGGCACTCCACCAGAAAGGATTATTCATTACCGCAGTTCCACTTATAGCAGCATTTTTTAAATAGCCCCTGTAAAAAGGAACATCATGCGAAATACGATCAAGAATAACAGCATATCCTGCTGGCTCACCCTGCATCACTTTATCAATACTCACAGCTTCTGCAATTATGCCGTCAATACTTTTAGAATTTATTCTTTCTATAAATGCATTTGGAAAACTTTCTTCCATACCGTGGAGTATTCCTATTTTTTTCATTTTATAAATTATTGAGTTAATTAAATTATTTGGGTTATTAGTTATTGAAATGATTTATGAATTAAAATTATTTTATGAATATTATTCAGATGCCGGCTATTTTATTCATTTTTATTTATTGCCGCTTAATCATTTTGTATATTATTTGCTGATTCGTCCGCCTTAACTTCTTCCTGCATTTCTTTATGTAATCCTTCTTTTGTTTTTTCAATATCAAGCCAGCTTAAAAATTTAGGGAACTGATTTCTCCAGCAGGGCCAGTCATGTTTTTCGCCTGCTGCAACTTCAAGTGTATGCGGAATATGTTTTAATCCGAGCATGTGTGCCATTTGATAATTACTTTCCAGGCACATATCAAATTCAGCTGAGCCTAAAAATGTCTGCATTTTCCATAACCACGGATCATTCATATCTGTAACATAATCTGTTGGGTTATTAAAATATACATCATCATTATAAAACCCATCCATCTGCCCTTTAATATCAAATTTTGCTGCCATGCTGAATAATGCTGCAGTTATATCCGGATGACGGAAAGCAAAATTCAATGCATGATAACCACCGAAACTGCAACCCGCAACGCCGATCCTGTCGAAACCGGTTTCTGCTTTCATGCGGGGATATAATTCCTCTGCAAGAAACCTGTCGTATAAAATATGATTTTTTACCCTGTATTCAGGTTGTGCCTCTTCATTATACCAGCTGTGTTTATCAATACCATCCGGGCAGTAAACTTTTATAATCCCGTTATCAATGAACCAGCCTATTGCATCAATTAATTTAAAATCCCTGTTTTCATAATGCATACCCATAGAAGTAGGAAAAAGTATGATAGGGAAACCGCCTGTTCCGAAAGTAAGCATTTCCATTTGCAAACCAAGGATGAGCGAATGCCAGCTATGTTTTTGTTCGTTGTGATTTTCCAAATTGTTTTTACTTTAATTGTGCCGCAAAATTAACACAAACACTTTTGTGACAAGACCCTTTACAATAAATTCATTTACGAACAATTCAATTGAAAAATATGTAAATAATTTCTTCCGCAACATATACATTTGCAGCCGATGATGGTAGATAATAAAAATGATGTACAGGTTATATCTACAAATGTGAACTCCTCATTCCTGGGAAGGGAAGTAGACCTGACTATTATATTGCCTCCCGATTATTCTTTAAGGCCTTATCCTGTTTTATGGTTAAATGACGGGCAGGATATTCCGGCTCTTGATCTTGTGAAAATTGTGGAAGAATTATTTGAGACGGATGTTGTGCGACATTTTGTTATTATAGGTATTCATGCAAATGAGGACCGCATGCAGGAATACGGAACACTGGAAATGGCCGATTATGCAAAGCGGGGCGGCAGGGCAAATTTATATGCTGAATTTGTTGTGCAGGAATTAATGCCTGCGGTACGCTCAAATTATCATGTTTCTTTCGCCACAAAAAATAATGTGATAGCAGGCTTTTCCCTCGGTGCATTATCGGCTATTGACATTGCATGGAATTATCCCACACATTTTGGAAGGGTTGGTGTTTTTTCCGGCTCATTATGGTGGAGAAAAAGAGCAGTGAATAAATGGTATAAAGACGACAGGGACAGAATTATTCACCAGGTAATTCGCAATGGCGAAAAACGGGAAGGATTAAAATTCTGGTTTGAAGCAGGAACACTGGATGAAACATCAGACAGAAATAATAACGGATTAATAGATTCTCTTGACGATACCGTTGACCTAATAAAAGAACTCACCGCAAAAGGTTATGACGGGCAAAAAGATATTCAGTTTGTAGTGGTAAAAGGAGGGGAGCACAACCAGCAAACATGGAAAGAAGTAATGCCAAATTTTTTAATCTGGGCCTTTGGCAGGAAATAAAAATATATAATTAGGGTTCGCCTTTCAACTATCGTTTTCTAAGATATTTACTTTTTACAAGTATATTATTATGCACCACTGTTTCTGCATGTTCAAATTTAAGTTCTAAATTATTTTTACTGAACAAAGGAATTCCTGAACCAAGAAGTATAGGAATTTTTGTTATTGTTATTTCATCTATCAGATCTTCTTTTAAAAAACTCTGTATGGTTTTTCCACCATCAATATAAAGATCATTCATTCCTTTATGCTTAAGCGATTCAATTATACTTTTTAATTCGCCTTTTACAATTTCAACCTTTGCAGATAAATTACCCGGCACTACATTTAAAGAATTACTTAATACAAATATTGGTTTGGATTTAGGATAAGGCCATTCATTAAATCCTAATACAGTTTCAAATGTATTTCTTCCCATTACTATTCCGTCTATTCTTTCAAGAAATATAGAAAAACCGTAATCACTATTATCAGGATTTGGAATTTCCATTAACCAGTCAATACTTCCATCTTCCCTGGCTATATAACCATCAAGGCTTGTAGCGATATAAACGATATTAGACATACTATTTTCTTTATAAGCTTTGCTATTTCTCTTATTGTTTATTAAACGTTGTTTCCACCTTCACACCTTTTACTAAAGTTTGATAAACAACACAATATCTTTCAGTGAGTTTTGCAAGAGATAACATTTGTTCTTCTGTTGCATCTGTATCGAGTGTGAAGGAGAGGCGAATGCTCATAAAGCCAACGGGTACTTCTTTTGAAACTCCGAGTGTTCCCCGAAAATCAAGATCGCCTTCTGCTTTTATACTTCCGTTTTTTATATCTATACCAATGGCCGTTGATACAGCCTGCAAAGTAACACCAGCACAGGCTACCAATGCTTCCAGCAAAAAATCGCCTGAGCAAGCCAGCATTCCGCTTCCACCTGTTGCCTTGTGAAGCCCTGCTTCAACTATTGCTTTTCCTGTTTCTACTTTGCAGGTAATACCCTCGCTAATTTTACCATTTGCTGTAAGTGTTATCATTGCGGATTCAGGTTGCTGACGATATTTTTCTTTCAGCGGTGCCTGTAATTTTTTTAATTCTTCTGAGTTCATAATTCAAAGATATTTTTTAACTATTCCATTCTTTAATTTGATCTGATTTTTTTTATTAATTCAGAATTTAAGAAACGTCTTTACAAAAATAAACCGGTACATTTTTACATGCACCGGTTTGTTTTTATAAAACTAATAGCGGAGGCAGACAATAAATTTCCTATTATTAATTTGCAGTAGCC
>JACMJP010000014.1 GCA_014380545.1 Chitinophagales bacterium
AAAAAACCTTGGAACCTTCCAACCTTGTAACTTTGCTAACCTTAAGAATTTTTAAACTACATGCGATAAAATAACGGAACATGCAACAGCAGCATTTAATGATTCAGCATTTCCCCGTTTTGGGATTGTAATTTCTTCATCACACAATGAAAGAATTTCCTGGGAAATTCCATTCGCCTCATTTCCTACTACTAAAACACCAGAAATATTTTTTTTAATTGTATAAATTGAATTTCCCTGCAGGGAAGCTGCATATTTTTTTTCTTTTACTTTTTTTAGTGTTTCTTTCAGGTCAACATATAAAATATCAACCCTGAAAATAGAACCCATGCTTGCCTGTATCACTTTTGGATTAAAAACATCAACGCAATCATGCGAACAATAAATTAATTCAAGACCAAACCAATCTGCGCTCCTGATGATAGTACCAAGATTTCCGGGATCATTTATTCCATCTAAAGCAAGTATCCATTTATTGTTTTTCTTCGTGTGATCCTTTGTAATTTCTCTTTGTTGGGCAATCGCAATTACAGGTTGCGGTGTTTGCAGATTGGATGCTCTTTCAATTTCCTGTTCACTTGTTTCTACAACTGTAATATGTTTGGGGATTAATGTTTCGTTGGTAGCTAACCAGCTATGGGTTGCCGCAATTAATTTTATCGGATATTGGGTGGCGATAGCTTCTTTTACAATTTTATCGCCCTCAATCATAAATTGGGCATATTTTTGCCGAAACTTTTTTTGTTTCAGGCTCTGAATAAATTTGATTTGAGATTTACTCAACATAACGCACAAAAATATATCTGCATTTGCATACTTTCATTGTATGTTATTTTTTTTAGTGCATGCTCAAATTCAATATATCTGGCCACAAATGAATATTACTATAAAGAAACAATAGTTTCTATTACAGACACTATAGAGCTTCCTCCTACTTTAAAAAATTTGAGTAATAACCTGGAAGGTCTAAGTACAATGGAAGCAAATAAAAAACTGCTTGGTATTTATCCACTTAAATTATGGCTATATAATATTGGTGACACGGGTATTGATATGTATGTGCGCAACAGAAGCGAATTAGACAAAAGGTTTTTATTTTTTGAATTTGAAAAACTTGTAAATAATTTAAATGTACTTGAACCGGGAAGCAAATTCAGAACATGGCTCACTGATAAGGCAGGTGAGCCTCCAAGTTTAATGGATACTGATTTTGTGGAGGATACAAAAACAAGAATGGAGAATTATCTTTATAACCGTGGTTTTTTTTATCCTGAAGTGCAATATATAATTGAATATACCGAAAAAAATAAGCGGGCCTCAGCTTACTACCAGGTGCAGTTAAATACATTATATCGCATGCGCACCGTAACTTATGATATTCACGATAAAGAATTAAAAAGAATTGTCAGTTTAATTCCTGACACAAGTTATTTACAGCCCGGTAATCCTATTGATGTTGATTATATAAAATATGAGCGCAACCGTATAACAGGATATTTATTGAATAATGGATATTATGGTTTTGAGAAGGATTATGTGTTTTTTGAAGTAGATACATCATCGGGATTTGATTCATTAGATGTGTATGTTATGATAAGTGACCCGAAGGAAGACAGCATACACCGCCGCTACAGGATAAATAATATTTATGTTTACCCGGATGCAGAAAGAGATTATGAAAATGCTTACATGAGCCTGGATACAACTTTTTATTCTGATAAACGAAGCGATTATTTTATAGTTAGTTCTAACCTGGATTATAAACCCAGGTCATTGGGGGATAATATTTTTATAAACGATTCAACTATTGTTAAAACTGACAGTACACTCAAACTAGAGTATAAATATTATTCAATAAATGAATTCAGACAAACTGTAAGTGCTTTTTCAAATTTAGGTATATTCAAATATGTTACTTATGATATTGACGAAGCATACAGAGATTCAATATTCAGATACCTTGATGTGATCATAAAACTTGATCCGCTTCCACGAAAATCTGTAGGATATGAATTTAACGCAAGCACAACTTCCGATTATTTATTAGGCACATCATTTAATTTATCTTATACACAAAAAAACCTGCTGCACCGCCTTGATCAGTTAAAATTCAATTTTTATGCAGGAATAGAAAGCCAGGTATCAAGTGATCTTGTATCTATCAATACATCTGAATTATCAGGATCTGTTGATTTAATATTACCAAGGCTTTTTTGGCCATTCAGCTTTTACATTCCAAAAAGATACTATCCAAAAACAATAACTTCGCTGGCGGGCAATTATATTAACAGGTTAGACTTCTATGAGCTGTTTAACACATCATTTAGCTGGGGCTCTCAATGGATAGAAAACAGTAAAGACAAACAATATACATGGAATGTAGTTGATATAAATCTTGTGAGTGTTTTAAATACCACTCCTGATTTTGACACACTGTTGCAAAATAATTTATTGTTGTTACAAAGCTTTCAGGAACAATTTATATTTGGGCCGACGGCAACATGGGTTTATAATTCACAATTAAAAAAAGATAAACGCAACGATATTTATTTTAAAGCATCGGGCGAGGTTGCAGGTATGATCTATCATGCTGCGGCTCATTGGGGAGAATTCTCAAAAAATGATACAATCATAAGAACAATTGCAGGAATACCTTACACAAACTTTACGAGATTTGATCTTGACTTCCGTGATTATTATGATTTTAACAGCGCAAATAAATTTGTATATCGTGCAGGTTTTAGTATTGCAGTTCCTTATTGGAACAGCAACAAGGTTGTGCCTTATGTAAAACAGTTTTTTGCAGGAGGTACAAATGATATTCGTGCTTTCCCTATAAGAAGATTAGGACCAGGTTCATACTTTCCTTATATATTAAATATTGAAGACAGTCTTACAGAAGTTATTCCGGGTGATCAGAGTGGCGATTTAAAAATACTCATGAACTTTGAATACCGTTTTGATATATTCAGCATTTTTGAAGGCGCATTGTTTTGTGATATCGGAAATATCTGGACATTACATAACGATCCCTACAGGCCTCACTCTCAATTCGGAAACGATTTTTTAGATGAAATTGCAATTGGGCCCGGTGCGGGTTTGCGCCTTGATGCTAAATTTGTTATAGTTCGTATTGATGCTGCGTATCCGCTAAAAGACCCTGCTCTTGATGGCCCGGCCAGCGATATTCATAGGGTTGAATTTGAAGAAGCTGGTGTTCCGTTTCCTGAAAAAAAGATCGTATGGAATATTGCTATCGGTTATCCGTTCTAAACATCATGGCAATGTAAATTGTAAAGAAAACACACATCATTAAACAGATAGCAGGTAATTTTATATGAATTTATCATAATGAGAAAGAGGATAGTGAATAGTATATGTACCTTTTATTTTTTAATCTTATCAGTTTACTGTTCTGCACAAACCTATCTGCATGATCCCATCACACAATTAAAAAATAATTCTGAGTTTGCATTGTATCCATTTGCAGGAGGTGTAAATAATCCGCAATTTAATACACTTGATTTTACAAATGATGGAATAAAAGA
>JACMJP010000105.1 GCA_014380545.1 Chitinophagales bacterium
ACAAGGCAATATGTTAGGTAAAATGAGTTTGATGAATACAGGTGAAACGCAATTTGAAATTGATGATGAATACATAACGCACACTTTAAGTGGTACTTCAGGCAGCGATACAAAAACATGGACCTTCAACTGGACCCCGGGTTCTTCAACGGGTGATGTTACTTTTTATGTAGCAGTTAACGCATCCAATCATGATGATGATGCAGATGGTGACAATATATTTCTTTCATCAGTTACCTTTTCTGAAAATCCGGAGAATACTCCATTGCAAATTGGAGAAAACGATCCTCAAATTTCTTTTACAATGAATAACCCTGTAAAAGATATTTTATTTCTTACAATGAGTGATACGAATAATGAACCTGCTACTGCTGATATTATTAATTTGAATGGATCTGTTGTAAGATCACTATACCTTACCGGTGATAAGAATTTTACGATTCCCGTAGAAGACCTTTCTGCAGGCACCTATTTGGTACGCATAAACCAGGGTAATGTTTTTCATGCAGAGAAGTTTATTAAGTTTTAATATTTAATTTATTTACTAACGGAATATTTAATACAATTCATTTTTCTTATAAAACAAGTTCCCGCTGCGCATACGCAGCGGGAACTTGTATCTAATAATTTATAAAGATTTCAAATACTCAATAAGGTCATTTTTTTCAGCATCTGATAAATTGAGTTTCATGAAAGTATTATAATGATTAACTACATCCATGAGTGTTGCAAATCTTCCGTCATGATAAAAGCCACCTTTCATGTGCGTCCATAAACCAGCTAAACCTTGCGTAACATAAGTACCATCAGGAGAGCGGCTTGCCTGGAAATCATCAATACCAATATCTGATGCTTTATGTGCATTCCAACCCGGTTCGGTAAATAGCGGCGGAACATGGCAGCTTGCGCATTTTGCTTTACCATTAAATACCGACATGCCCCGCAGTGCTGCATCTTTATTAAAACTATCAGCTGGAGGTTTTGGGGCAACAAGAGATAATTGATAAAATTGTAATGCAGCAAGCTTGCCTGTTACCATATCAGGACTGCTGCGTTTATTTCCAAATCCTGCTTTTGCGGCAACAGGATATTTTTTTGCATCATTAAAGCGTTCGTCGTAAAAATTTCCCTGTCCGTATAATTCAAGGTTGGCAACATATGCATTCCAATAAGTAATATCACCCCATCCGCCAGTCCATGTGTGTAGTGTATGCCCTGCATGTCCGAAGGCTTCAGGAATTAAAGTAGCTGCTGATTTACCATCGGGGCGAAATGCTTTTCCATCTAAATTTAACAATGCATCAAATTTTCCGGGACCCCAGCTTGCAAGCACTTTTTTAACCGTAGCCACATCAACACCCAACGCATCAGTTAACGGCTTTAAATTAGGAGCCATAGATACAATTGCTCCAACATTCAGATCACGGTTTGGCCAGCCATCAAGACGATGACCAATGCCGGGCAAAAATGCATCATCAACAGTGGAATGGCAGGATGCGCATGTAATGCCTATAGCCATGAGATTCTTCTTATCATCAAATGTTCCTTTTACACCTATTACTGCATTGAGTTGTAAAAGTGTGAGTGTAACTGCGGGATCATCAAGGTTTACTTTTCCTGCTTTAATGGCCGCTGCTACATCTGCAGGAATAACATCCATGTCCACTTTTAGCCCTGCAGCAAGTGCTGCTTTGGGAGAAAGCCCCGGACCAACTCCACCATTTTTTTCACCGGCTATAGCTTTATTCAATTGCAGTGCATCAGTCCAATAAACTTCATCGCCGAAGGTTTCAAAACGAAATGTTTGCTTGCCTTCTTCCAGCATTTTTTTAGCAGCAGCTAAAACCGGGTCATCACTTTCTTTAGCACTTTCTGATGGCTTGGCATCAGCTGCTTTTGTGCATTGAATGAGTGTAATGGATAAGATAAAAAAAGCAATACCCAGGGAAACGAAGAGTAAAGAATATTTTTTCATATGTTCATAATTTAGTTATTTGACTTTAAAAATTCCGGGTGATCCTTTTTATAGGAATACCTTCATGTTTCACAGGCTGACTATATTTGAGTATTATTAGTTAAAAAGGTTACAGAATCTTTTACTTTTTTTACATCTTTCACAGGTTATGTAATCATATAAAAACAAATTTATGGATGAGCATGCAGTATTAAATTCAATTGAGAATTCTGATACAGAAATTATTGAAAGGATTTTAGCGGGTGATAAAAAATTATTCGCAGTGCTTATAAGAAAATATAATCTTATGCTATACAGAACGGGTATGGCAATTATACATGATGATACGGAAGTGGAAGATATTATGCAGACAAGCTATATTATTGCTTACGAAAATTTATCAAAGTTTGAAAACAGATCTGCTTTTGAAACATGGCTCATAAGAATTATGATAAATGAAAGCCTTTTGCAATTAAGAAAGAGAAAAAGATTTTTATATACAGAAGATAAAAATATTGAAATGCAGGGTAATATTTTAAATGGCCCGCAAACGCCTTCAGGTTTTGTAATTAATAAAGAATTGGGCAATGCACTTAAAATATCTTTATCTGAATTACCCGAGAAATATCGTTTTGTATTTGTTATGCGGGAAATTGAAAATAAAAGTATTGCACAAACAGCGCATTTATTAAATATTACTGAAACAAATGTAAAGGTGCGCCTGAACAGAGCTAAAATGATGCTGCGGGAAAAATTAAACAGGTATTATAAAACGGATAATGTTTATCCCTTTCATCTTACACGGTG
>JACMJP010000106.1 GCA_014380545.1 Chitinophagales bacterium
ATCAGGATACGAACAACTTATTGCAGTGATGGCAAAATTCCCATATCCGTCATGGTCAATATCTGCATGCCATTCTTTATTAAATCCTTCATCAATTTCACTGTTGCAATTATCATCTATATCATTACAGCTTTCATCGTTAAATGGATAAACATTTCCATTCGTATCATCACAATCATTTGAATTATATATATACCCGAAATTATAGGCTATCTCTTCACTGCAAAATGATCCTGCATTTAAAGGATTGCCATAACTATCATTATCACCATCAAAATAAAAAGTAGATACTTCATAGTCTTCATCAATAGAGCCATCGCAATCGTTATCAAAACCATCACAATATTCAAATGCTGCTGGATATATTATTGCATTGCTATCGTTACAATCTAAATTATTTGCAACATAATTTACAGGCATAGGGCAAGTAGTATTTATTATATCCGGATTTCCATATCCGTCACCATCATTATCCAAATACCAGGTTATATCATTTGCAATTCCATTACAATCATCATCATAAAAATTACACACTTCGGTTGCACCGGGATGAATTGTTGCATCACCTTCAAAACAATCAGTATTATCAATTACATGGTTTGCTGGTGGTGTGGGACAAAGAGAAAAGAACGGACTTGATGGTCCACCATAACCATCACCATCAGCATCCCAATAATATACATAATCAGAACCTTCATCAATTTGTCCATCGCAATTATCATCCAGGCCATTACATATTTCGGGATTATTAAATACAGATGGAATATCAGCATTGGTATCATCACAATCGCCGCCATACATTTGTTCATCCCATATCCAATCCGGGTTATTATATGCAGATTGATCGCAAGCTGATATTGCATTTATATCACCATAATAATCATGATCAAGATCTGGATAATATACTGCTGTATTAAAATCAACAGCGCCATCGCAATTATTGTCTATGCCATCACATAATTCGGGCATGCCCGGATGCGAAAGTGGTTCTTCATCATAACAATCATTATCATTTTGTACCCAATGCGAATAAATATGAATTGCGGGATCAGGATATGTGCAGCTGAAAACAGTAATTGCAAAATTTCCGAAACCATCCTGATCAATATCTGCATGCCATTCAATTTGTACATCTTCATCAATTTCCTCATTACAATTATCATCCATATTATTACATGTTTCCCATGCACCCGGATTTAATTCATAATTTGTATCATCGCAATCAATATTATTTGTAACATGCCCCGGCACTTCTGCGCAATTTGAATATACAGGATCTATATCTTCCGGATCGCCATAACCATCTTCGTCATTATCAATATACCATGCAAGCATACCGTCTTCATCAATAAATCCATCACAGTCATCATCATAGCCATTATATTCATCACAGCGGCTGCCCCATGTTTCACCGGGATATACAATTGGATTTGTATCATCGCAATCATCACCATTTAATACATAACCTGCAGGTTGTATTGTGCTGCTTGTTGTATCATTACTATTTCCAAAACCATCCCCATCTGCATCAGCATACCATGTAGTGTAGGTTGAATCTGTCATTATTATTTTATTAACCGTGGCTGAAACGGTTGATAAATTTTGAAAGAATAAAAAAAGAATTCCGCATGCGGATAAAATACATTTCCGGTTCATTGTAAATGAATTTAGTTGATTTAAAAAAAATTGCAGGTAATAGATAAGCTGGTGTTTTTTATTCAGGATTATCTCTTTGCTGTTTGTTGATGTCATGGTGATATGTGATTTTAAATATGTAATTCAAAAGTATTATATTAAAACACAGGCTGCGCATTTTCCTGTCTTTAAATTTTGTTCTAAAATTTGGTTTCAGAAAAGATATGTAATTTCAATTTTCAATTGATAAACAGTTTATGAAAACCGCATCATCTGACCTGTTTGACCTGATACGATCTTTATCGCCGGCAGAAAAAACTTATTTTAAAAAATTTGCAGCCGCATTAACTTTTGGAGAAACTGCGGATTATATTTCTTTATTCAATGCAATTGAAAAGCAAAGTAACTATGATGAACCGGCATTGAAACAGAAATTTAAGAAACATGCAATAGGAAAGAATTTCGCTTACAACAAAATTTATCTATACCAGATCATTATCCGTACATTAAAAAATTTTCATGCAGAGCGCAATGTGCAATTTGAAGTAATAAGTATGCTTGAGGAAATACAAATTTTGCAGCAAAGAGGATTATTTCATCTTGCAAGAAAAACAAATGCGAAGCTTGAAAAAACTGCTCTGGAGCATGGAATCTATTTTGGTGTTATAGAAAGTCTGCGCTGGAAAAATGCATTGATGGAAACAAAAAATAAAGTGGCGAGAAATGAGGAGATGTATGCTTACAGCAAACAGATATTATCTGTTATGAAAGAATATGAGGAAGCCATGTTTTATTATCATTTATACAGGGCATTATTCCGTATAACAGTGAAACCATTTTTTCAGGAGGATAAAATATTGCAGCAGGAATTAGAACTTATTGGCAAAGCACTTGAAACAAGGCCTGCGAATGAAAAAAATATTCTTTCACATCTCATGTATTTTTTTTGCAGCCATGTATATCATTCAGTTTTAGGTGATAAAAAGAAAACAATTATTTATATTGAGAAACTCATAAAATATTTTATTCTGCATAAGAAATATATTGAAACAAATTTTGAACAATTCATAGCCTCCATCGCAAATTATATTAACAGTCTTGTAATGATGCAAAATAATGTGCATGCTGACCTGATGCTGCAATATTTATTTTCGGTAAAAACTTATGGCAAACATCAGCAGGTATTTAAATTCATTAATTACTACCAGAATGAAAGTTTGTTTTGTATAAAGTTCGGATATTTTAGCAGGTATTTAAGACAGGCTGCAGATGCTGAATTTTTTACCGAAGACCTTCCGGATTATGTGAGTGTTCTGAATAAGATATTTTATAATCATTATGCACTCTGCATTCAAATGCTTTCACAAAACTATAACAGTGCAATATTGCATTTGAACCGCATTTTTGATTATATAAAAGAGGCTAATAACGTTGAGTTATTATTGAATAATTATACAATGGCAGTCATCCTGTATTTTGATAAAAGAGATAAACGCCTGTTAAAACATTATACAGATGCATGCTGCCGCTTGTATATAAAACATAAACAAACAAATACCATAGGTTATTTCTTTGTAAATTATTTACGGTTACATTTTGTAAACAAAACAGATCCGGATTTTTCTTTCAGTGTATTTCATGATGTTATACAAAAAAAATTCCCAACGCATAATGGTTATTGTGTTTTGCAAAGTTTTAATTATGTATTCTGGATAGAAAGTCAAACATCCGGAAAAAATTATGAAAGTATTGCTGCAAAAAAATGCAGGAATAAAAACAAAGCACTTACATTAAAACAGTTTATTGAAATGCGGTAAATAAATTATTTATTATAGGTAGGAAAATAATTACACTGAAAAACCATACTCATTTAATCGTTTTAAAGAATTTCAAAAATAAAATGAAAAACCCGTCCGCTTTTGGCAGGGCGGGTTTTTATATCTCAAGACCTGTTTAATTATCTTGTAAGTACAACCGAGGTCGTATATTCTTCACCATTCACTCTCACTTTCACAAAATATACTCCGCCTGCTGCAGCATTTTCAAATGTAACGGATTCCGTTAAACTGCTATCTGTAATTGTTCCTGTTGAAACAATTACCAATTGTCCCATCATATTAAATACTTCAATATCTGCTGATATATCTGTAACTCCCGGAATATTCATATCCAATATAAATGTTGCATCTGTTGGGTTAGGATAAAGGTTGAGTGATACATCCCCCGCATAAGTTACAGTCTCTGCCTCCTCTCCAATTCTGCATGGATGTGTTATCAGAACACCTGCTGATAACTTACTGCAGCCGGTGCTTGTCTTTGTTACACTTACTTTATAATTTCCCATCGTAGTTGCGAAATAGGTAACATTTGTGGCTCCGCTTATGGCAACATTGTTTTTATACCATTGCCATGTTACGCCTGCCCCGCCATTTGCTTTTAATTTTATAGAAGGATCAACACACAGATTTGTTGTAGCGTCCTGATTTGTTATGGCTGATTCCGGAAGGGCCATTGATGATACAGCTATTGTATTTGAAAGATCTGAACAACCTTCGGATACATAAATTATTACCTTATAGTTGCCTGTCTTCGTTGCCGAATAGCTTGAACTTGTAGCGCCCGGAATGGTGGACCCACCTTTTTTCCATATATACATATAACCCGGACCTGTATTCGCACTTAACAATACGGATCCTCCTTTACAGAATGTGGTTGGTCCGACCGGAGTGATAGTTGCTGTGATCACATCATTATCTATACCGCCGGCACAGTCATCATCTATGCTATTACATATTTCTGTTGCTCCCGGATTTACATCTTCATCTGTATCATCGCAGTCGTCATTTGTGGTTGAATAACCTGTACCCGGATCGGAACATAATGAAGTTCCTGTAAGGTCGGCATCATCGCCATAGGTATCACCGTCAGCATCTACATAATAAATAGTGTAGGTGGCATCTTCGTCTGTACTTCCGTTGCAGTTGTTGTCAACGCCATCGCAGGTAGCATCTGTGGCTCCCGGATTTATTGCTC
>JACMJP010000107.1 GCA_014380545.1 Chitinophagales bacterium
AAATAATATCATCCATTGTTTGTGCGAAATAATTTTTTGAAGTGTTCATATGCGTTGTGGTTTTAATGATTAATTTATAAATGCTTTTTATCAGCTTTTAGTATTTTACAATTGTTGTTTTATTGCAAGATTTTCTTCTTCAGTTAAATCCTGCATAGCGTAACTGTAAACATCTGTTATCACCATTTCATCTAAAATGTCTACCAGGTTTTTATAATTTGCATCATCAGTTACTTTAATAATGCAGATCAATTCCCGGTTAGTATAAAATTTTTCTTTCACAATTTTTTGTTTATCGTAAATTAATTGCCGTAAACCTTCACTTGTATAATCTGTTTTCTTTAAAGCTAAATATTCATCTCCGGGATAATACCAGATAATATCTTTTTTATCAAGGATAAATGTGAGCATTGCAGATTCAGGATAATTCTCAGGATTACCAGTTGTGTCAGGCATCTTCAATTTCATTGCATATTTTTCCTGCAATGTAGTTGTAAGCATAAAAAAAGTAATGAGCAAAAAAGCAAGATCAACCATTGGTGTGAGATCAACACGGGCGGTTAATCTTTTTCTGCCTTTCCTGCTATCGCTTTTTGTTTGTAATTGAACATCTGCCATTGCTGTTAATTTGAGGCAAGGATGTATAGCATTTTTTTATTCCATAAAAACAATTGTCATTTTTTAGGGTGTGAAGATTTTTATGACAAATGAGAAATGCAGTGGAGGAAAAGTGGTCCGGATTGGAAACTAAGTAAAAAAATAAAGCGGATAAAAATTTTATCCGCTTTATATGTGATCCGGATTGGATTCAAACCAATGACCCACAGCTTAGAAGGCTGTTGCTCTATTCAACTGAGCTACCGGACCAATGAGACTGATACTGCATATTGCAGATGCAAAATTAAAAAATAATCTTTGCTGTTTTAATTTTTTATGAAAGATGGTAGAGTTTTTCCAATCCCATTATAATATTTCTATAGGTATCAGAATCGCCATACACACTTGGAACAAAATGTTTCCCGGTTACTTTTTCATATAATTCAATATAGCGGTTGCTTATTTGTTGTACAAAACCATCGGGCATATCAGGCACCGTTTCGTTTTCTTTTCCCATAAAATTATTTGCTATCAGCCATTCCCGTACAAATTCTTTTGATATTTGTTTTTGCGCTTCATTATTTTTTTGGCGTTCTGCATAACCATCAGCATAAAAATATCTTGATGAATCAGGCGTATGAACTTCATCCATTAAATAAATCTCATTATTATATTTTCCGAATTCATATTTTGTATCCACTAATATTAGCCCTCTCTCTTTTGCCATTTTTGTTCCCCGTTCAAATAATTTTTTTGTATAGTGTTCCATAATTGCATAATCCTCCGCACTCACAATTGATTGTTTAATTATTTCATCTTTACTTATATCTTCATCGTGACCGGTAGCAGCTTTTGTGGTAGGTGTAATAATTGCATCAGGAAAAGCATCACTTTGTTTTAATCCTTCCGGCATTTTTTCTCCGCAAATAATTCTTTTTCCACTGTTATATTCCCTCCATGCATGGCCGCTTAAATATCCCCTTATCACCATCTCAATTTTTACTGGTTCACATTTTAAACCAATACTTGCCTTCGGATCAGGAACAGATAATAACCAGTTTGGGGTTATATCTCTTGTTGCTGTTAAAAAATATTCTGCAATTTGATTTAATACTTGCCCTTTAAATGGGACTGGCTTAGGAAGAATCACATCAAACGCTGAGATCCGGTCGCTGGCAATCATGACCAGTAACTTATCATGAATTGTATAAACATCCCGTACTTTACCATGATACACCTGGGTTTGCCCCGGGAAATTATATTGTGATCTTTTACTTGTACTTACCATAAAAGTATTTCCGACAAAAATAGATTTTGTTTTTTACTTCAAACGATATATAATTAGGTAATTATTGTTTCCTGTAGAATACGAATAATAACAATTTATTTCTCATTCATCACAAGGACACAAAACACCTTTCTTTTGGAATAAGCATTTATTCCTGCTATGTACAATTCGGTTATCAAAACTTAAGGAAGGTGGATTTACCTTTGTATGAAAAAATAAAAAATGCAAAAGAATATTTTACGTATAGCAGCAATTTTCGGAGTTATTGCAGTTATCCTCGGTGCATTTGGTGCACACAGTTTGGAAACATTAGCCAATAATGGAAAATTAGAAATAGAACGATTAAAAACATGGGAAACCGCTGTACAATATCAATTCTATCACACTTTTGCATTATGTGTTTTAGCCTTATCTTTTTCCGGACTGCATCAAAAATATGCAGTTTATGCAAAAAACTTTTTTATGGCAGGAATATTTATTTTCTGTGGCAGTTTATACTTGCTTACACTTTCTCCGCTTTTTGCCGGAAAAGAATTAGCATGGTTTGGTGCAATTACACCTATTGGTGGATTATTTTTTATTGCTGGATGGATTATGTTTATTCTTGCATTATCAAAAAAATAATTTTAATTCATACTGCGTATTATTTGAGAAAGTAATTTTAAAATATATAAAAAATAAAGGCTCCGATTTCGGAGCCTTTATTTTGCTTTAATTATATAAATTCTATTTACTTACATTTTAATTTTAAACTCTTCATATCCAGTGAACAGCCGTTTGCTTCAACTACCGGTCCGCCAACAACCATGTTTTGTGTTATTGTAGGATTAATTCTTGCTTCAACATTGGTAAATACAGATTCACCAAGCTGTATAGTTTTTATAACTATAATATCTCCGGTTAATGTAGTTCCGTCAGAAATTTCAATTGTTTTTCCACCTGCTTTAATATCTGATGCGGAAATAGCACCTTCAGATTTTAGTTTAATATAGAACTCATCGCTGATCATTGAAAGTTTGAGTTGTGGATTTGGGTTAAGGAAATATTTTGTATCAACACCATTTACCACAGCATTGCCTTCATATACATTTCCTTTCTTCACTAACACCGGATCAACTCCTGCTTTGCCTGCAGGCTTACCACTGTCCTTTACTTTTTTATCTTCTTTAGTTTCTGTTTTTGTGTCGGTCTTTGTATCTGTCTTTGTATCTGTCTTTGTTTCAGTCGTAGTTGTTTGAGAATTATCCTGCTTCACTTCAGAACCTTCATCACCTTCCTCTAACTGCTGTAGATCGAGGAGCTTTTTGTTTTTTTCAGCATCTGCTTTTTCCTGTTTTTCTCTTTCCAGTGCCTTCATTGCATCAATTTCACCCTGATCATATTTAATTATAGAATTTGGAATTTCACCAAGAATCTTAAATTCAGTACGGCGATTAATTTGATGCTCTTCTTCAGTACATTTTACACCGTCCTTACATTTGTTTTTTAAATTACGTTCCCCATATCCTTTTGCCTGAAGTCTTTCAGGAGAAATTCCTTTTTCAATTAGATAATCTACAACACTTTGCGCTCTTTTTTGAGATAGTGTATCATTATACTGTGTACTTGAACGGCTATCTGTATGTGAGCCTATTTCGAGAATAATTCCCGGATGGAACGTTAAAATATTATATAGTGAATCAAGTGACACAAAAGATTCGGGACGAAGATTCCATTTATCCAACGGATAATAAATATTTTTTACCTCTATTGGAATTTGGGGAATAATAGGATCCATCGGTATGTCTATATAAATTGTATCATCTTCGAGTAAACCAACTGTTGATACCTTTCCTTGTCCCGGATAGAATCCGTTTTTTGCTGAAGTTAAAATATAAGTTTCATATTCAGTTCCACGATAGAAGCTAAACATTTTATCAATTTTACTTTCAGCTGAATCTAATTTCATCCGGGATACTTTCATTAAGTTTACAGAAGCTCCTTCAATTGGGGTATTATCTTTTGAATTTAATATTCTGCCCATAATTGTAAATACCGGAGGAACGATATATTCTATTTCATAAATATCATCGCAGCATGTTTCGCTCTTCACACTAAAACCACCAGGACGGTTTGAAACCATAAATCCTGTTCTTGATTTTTTATTATCAACTGAATAATAAAAATCATCTACACTACTGTTTACAGGAAGGCCAATATTCATTGCCGGATCCCAGCTTTTCATACTTCCCTGTGTTTTAAAAATATCTAAGCCACCAATATTTATTAATCCATTAGAACTGAAGTATAACATATTTTCTTTGACACTAAAAAACGGAGTTACTTCATCTCCTGCAGTATTTATTTTTCTTCCGCAATTTTGTGGTGCAGTATATTCTTTGCCCTCGTTTCTTATTTCTGAATACCAGATATCCATTCCACCAACAGTTCCTTCACGGTTTGAAGTAAAGTATAAAATTTCTTTATTGCCTTTGGCAACACCAACTGTTGGATGTGTAGTTGTAAAACCAGCAGGTGCGTTTATATCATTAAGTTCTTTTGGTTTCGCCCACTCACCACCTACAAATTCTGACATGTATATTTTACATTCCATTTTGAGCTGCTCATTTGCCTGGCATTGTGTAAAATAAAACCTTTGCCCGTCAGGAGAAAAAGCTCCGTTTCCCACCTGTGATCCAAGCTCATTAAAAGGACCGCTAAACTCTTTTCCGCTTGTCCATCCTTCACCCTGACGCTGTGCTGTAAATATTTTTGATTTAAGCTCCACTTTTTTACTTGCACCAAGATCAATTATTTCTTTAGATACAAGTGATGCATAAATTAAATTTTGTGTTTTGGGATCATAGGTTGGAGAAAAATCTGTATAATTATTATTTATGTTTGCTCCAAGATGTGTTATTTCAACTTTTAATGGTTCTGCTGCTAATACTTTTGCTAATTCACATCCTTTTCCTTCATTTTTTGCCATCCTTTTAAGTACGGCAGCTTCGCTTCCTTTTACTTTTGCTTTTTGAGCTTTTGCAAATTCAGGAATAGCCTCATCATATTTTCCATTCATCTTTAATGACAGTGCATAATAATATTGAGCTTTGGGATAGTCTGCTATTGCAATACTTACCATTTTTTTAAACCATGTTTCTGAATTTTTATAATCTCTTGCAAGAAAATAAGTATATGCAAGCTGATAGCCTGTATAATTATCAGGATCTTCCTGATATTCCTGTAAATAAATATCTATAGCATTATAATAACTTCCGGAACGGAGTAATTCATCCGCTAACATGATTTGTCTGCTGATACGTACTTTTTTTCCGTTACCATCTGTTACTTCATCAGGCCTGGTGCTTTGCGCAAAACCAGTTGTTATAAAAACAAAGAATGATAAAACAACAACAATATATTTTTTCATAGCCATTTTTTTAAAGTTAATTTTTAATTCCATTTACATTCAAATTAATATCTAGGACAAGGTAAGATGTACTGATCAGGAACAACCGGTAAAATACATCCTGTGTACATGAGTGATATTTCTAATCCGCCTTTTCCATTTGTTGCAACATCAAGTGCTGAATTATTTACATCATAAGATAATCCTAACTTGAAATTTTTATAGTCAAGTGCTATGTGTGGAATAATTGCATCGTCCAAACGGGTATAAGCACCAAGATAAAATGTTGCTGGAAAATTTGGGTTCTTCAAATAATATCCGAGATCTCCACCAACAACAATTTCCTGTGCTCCGGATTGAGTCATAAATAAACCTGTCGGAATAACAGCGAGATTTTGCGTTATCTGAATAATGAATTTGCCATGCACTGTAATGCGCATACCTAATTCATTTGTATAGTTTATGCTATCAGGTTTATAAAAAGTTTCCTCAGGTGTTGTAAGATGATTTAACGCACCACCTACCTCCGCAGAAAATGTTTTATTGAATTTTCCTTTATAAACTAAACCAAGTGCAACATCAATATTATTAATATTGTCGCCACTATAAGGTTCATAATTTGGCAGATTAGAATTAAAACTTGCACCATCAAACTGATTTGCAAAATATAGATTATTCCAGTTCAGGCTTTTTTGTGAGAACGATCCCTGAACCCCAAGAGAGATGTAATGATTTCTTCCCAAACCTTTATGATATGCTGCGGATAATCCGGCAGAAAGATTTGATAAGTTTCCATCACCCGAAACATCATTATATAAGTTTAATCCAAGTGCAAGATTATCAGTACCGCCAATTCCTCTTATAACAGGAATATCAAAGTATGCAGCGTATGTAGTATACGGTGCGGGGATTTCGCTCCATTGCGAACGATAGTTAAGCCCTGCTCTCCAGTCGCATTCATAACTTCCTGTAAGGGCAGGATTTAATGCAAGTGGTTCCTGGTTGAATTGTGAAAAGTGTATGTCTTGTGCTGATGCTCTTACACCGGCAACGAGAATAACTGCGAAGATGAGTTTGTTAAATTTAGCCATGTGGTCTGTTTTTTTTCTTTTATCTCAATAATGTAATTGTACCCTTTTTTGTAATTGGATTATTCAGGTAATCTTTTCCGGCAAATATATACATGTATGATCCAATTTCCTGTTGTTTTCCGTCATAAGTTCCATCCCAGCCCTGAGTTATATCGGCAGTTTGAAAAACCAATTTCCCCCATCTGTTGTACACACTGAAAATTTGTAAACTTATTTCGTCAAATGTAATAATATTTAATTTATCATTAATGCCATCTCCATTTGGTGTAAATACATTTGGAATATAAAGTGAAGATGGTAAAAGAACAGTTATAACAGTTGAGTCTATGTATTCACAACCCAGCTCAGATGTAACAGTTAAATAATACATAGTTGTAACTTCCGGTGAAGCAAGCGGATTGCAATCATTTGGGTCATCAAGAGATTCTGCAGGTTCCCACGAACAACTAACACCACCGGTACCTTCCAGCTCAGTGGATACACCCCATGGAATTATTTGACCGGGACCGGCATCGGGAAAAGCTTCTTCAACTTGCACTGTAACGGTGTCCCAATTTATACATTGGTAATAAACACCTGTAACAATATAACTTGTGGTGGCAATTGGTGTTGCTTCTACTGTTTGCCCTACATATTCATTTAATGTTTCGAATTCATTCCATATATAAACATTTGCACCCTCAGCCTGTAATGTTACCGTTTCACCGGGGCAAATAATTGTATCCGGCCATGCTGTTAGCGGAACAAAATCATTAATATCAATTACAATGCTATCGCCTGAGGAAACTGCGCATGATAGTTCACCTGAAATAATAATATTTTCCAATCCTTCAAGTATACCATCACCAAAAACTTCAATTAAAAATGTTTCAATTGTATCTCCCGGTAAAAAAGTTACCGTTGTTGGCAAAGTACTGTAATCAATTCCATTTGTTGCCGAGCCCTCGATTATAAGATTCACTTCTATTGTATCAAGAGGTGGGAAGCTTAATGTAAAATCAAGTTGTCCGTTATTGCAAACTTCAATTAAAGTAGGATAAGCATCAATATCATACGTATATTCAATTGCAACTCCCGGGCTATTTAAACTTCCTGCTTTAATAAATACACCTGAATCAAGAACACAATCTCCCGCATCAGCAAGTACAAGTTTCAGGTGATATGTTTCGCAGGGTAACACTGCATGTTTAGCTTTTAACACAGTTGTAAACCCATCATACTGTATATAATAATCATCTGTTGAATAAGGCGAACTCCAGCCATCGCCATTCTCTACATAATATTCTTCATTTACAGTAGTGTTCACATTATTAATAGTAACAGGATCTGTTGTTCCGGGAACCAAAGCCATATTTTCAGTTCCCGTTATTCCCGGTCCTGAAATAAAAAATGCAAATCCATCATTATATGATGAAAAAACATACTCTAAATATTCTTCACTGCCAAATACATATTCGAAGGAAACTGAATCGGAAGTTGCCACTATATCAAATTCCAAAATACATGCATCATAAGTAAATTCATCAATGTAATCCTCTAAATCATCATCACCTGATGTAGATGCGCAAGTACCCGAACTTCCCATATTATTAGGTCCTTCTGTCCATTCAATCCCTCCGGATGTGAGCACAATCCCACTGTCAAGACCAAGATTACAATCAATACACTCAAATTTTCCCGCAGCTCCATCAGCACAGTCCAGAGTAATTCCTGAAATAGTAACGCCGTAACCTACTAAAGAACTTGCAAGATCGTCACCTGAATAGCCATCAGTAGCAACTAATTGGGCATTTGCATTTTGAGCATATAAAAAGCATGAAAGCAAAAAGATTGAATAGAATAATTTTTTCATAATACTTAAATTAATTGCATTACCTCACAAGCGTAAATGCACCCTTGTGGCTATAAATATTTCCATCAAAATCTGATGCTTCAAAAACATATACATAGTTTCCTATTGGCTGTTCATTACTGTTATAAGTTCCATCCCATGCAGGGTCAGTTGATGTTGTTTCAAAGACCAATTCGCCCCAGCGGTTATAAATGCTCATTGCAAAACTTGCAAGTACTCCTCTGTTTACCATACTGAACAGATCATTAAATCCATCACCATTCGGGCTGAATGCATTCGGGAAAACAATTATTGGTGTGTTGGAAACAAATACAGTTACTTCATCATAACTTACACAGCCATTTTCATCTGTAACTGTAACAGTGTATGTTGTTGTTGTTGTTGGGGTGGCAATTGGATTTTGTGCATTCGGATCATTTAATGAACCTGATGGAGTCCATGAATAATCTGTTCCGCCACTTCCGTTTAGTGTTGCTGATTCTGAAATAATAATTGTTGTATCATTTCCTGCGTTGGCAAGTGGTGGTGAAAGATTTACAGTTGATGTAACAGTATTGATACATGCACCTAATGTTCCGGTAACTGAGTAAACTATATTTTCTGCTGGTGTTGCTTCTGTAATTTCTCCTGTTGCGTTGCTGAGTGTTTCTGCAGGTGACCATGAATAACTTGTTGCCCCATCAGCTTCAATTGTTACTGAGGCTCCCGGGCAAATAATTGTATCAATTGGTATGATACTGAGTGGTAAATAATCATGAACATTTACAATAAGGCTATCACCAATTCCTGTAATACATCCTCCTGATTCCACTGTAAATACAATTGTTTCGAGACCTTCTGTAAGTGCGTCTTCTAATACGATTATTGGAAGTGTGTAAGAAACTTCGCCGGGTAAAAATTCAATTGTGGTAGGGATGGTTTCATAATCAACACCGTTTGTTGCAGTACCAAGCACATTAATTATCACTTCAAAAGTATCAACGGGTGCGAAAGAAAGATCAAGAATTAAAGTCCCGTTATTGCATGTTTCAATTAAATCAGGATAACCTCCAAGATCTGTAGAATATGTAATTTCAACCCCGGGGCTAGAAAGACTTTCTGCTTTAATAAATACACCGGAATCTAATACGCCATCCCCCATATCACTAATTGCAAGTTTTAAATGATATGTTTCGCATGGTATTACAGCTCTTTTTGCTGTTAATACTGTAGTATATCCGTCTAATTGAATATAATATTCATCCGTTGAATAAGGTGATGTATATCCGTCACCATTATCTACATAATATTCTGAATAGCTGCCGCTGTTTACATTATTAATTGATACAGCCGTAGATGTTCCCGGAACTAGGGCAATATTTTCGAGATCGGTTATTCCCGGGCCGCTGATAAAAAACCCAAATACATCATTATAACTGCTTCCTACCCATTCAAGATATTCTTCTGAACCGAAAACATAATCAAATACCACAGTATCAGAAGTTACCGTCAGGTCAAATTCAAGAACACATGCATCATATGATTCAAATCCCGGTAAAAGAGTTTCAAGGTCTGAATCTCCATCAGTGCCAACATCCATTCCATCACTCCCGCTGTCATTGGGCCCTTCAACAAAAATAGCATTACCGGAAGTAAGCACTATTCCTGAATCTATTCCCAGACTACAATCAATACAATTAAAAAAGCCCGCTCCTCCATCATAACAATCCAATTCTATTTCACTAAGAGTAACTCCAACACCTACTAAAGATGTTGCCAGCTCTTCACCGCTTGTTGATTCTATTACATCAATTTGCGCAAAAGCTATATCAGTTAAAAAAACAACTGTGCAAATAGTTAATAATAATGAGGAGCATCTTAAGTACATCATTTCATCAAATTGAATTAAGTTTTAAAATGAATCTCAAACTTACAAAAAAATGATGGAAGAAATGAAGCAAACTGCAATAAAAAATTACATATTCTGACTTAATTATGACTAATGCAGATCAAGACTTAAGAACTTTAACATGTATTTACTTTTAAGCGGTCTTTATTCTGCTGTTCCGCATTTTTAGTACGATCATAAAACCTAAACCGAAAAGAATTAAAGCAACGGAAATAAAGGTGGCTTGTGTAGCTTCAATACCCATAAAGTTAAGCACATTATTCACTCTTATTGTTTCAATAAAATATCTTTCAACACCTGTGAGAATAATATAAAATGCGAATAACATTCCGGGTATTTTCCATTTTTTACGCAGGAACCATAAGATTGAAAATATAATACCGCACATTATTATTTCATAAATAGGAGTTGGGAAAACGGGTGTTGGCAAAAAATAACACTTTGGCTCATCACATTCTTTAAATGGAATTCCATCGTCATTTACATTATGCGCATAATTTTGGGCAACCCATGATCGGGGAATAAAAGAGGGTGCTTTAAAATTTGCATGCGGCACTTCATCAAATTTTTCAAAATCCTCCATATAATATTTTGGGTATTGTTTTAATGAATTTTTAAAGGATGAATCAGTTGCTATCTCTATTTCACCATTTGCATTTGAAATATAAGCTGCATTATAAATACCCCAATCTCCGTCGCCTGAAACCTGGCAGCCAATTCTGCCTACACCATAAGCAAGAATTAATGCAGGTGCAACCGCATCGCCAAGATGCAGAACACTTATTTTTTTTCTTTTTGCGTACCAAATAACACATGCAGCGCCAAGAAATAATCCGCCGTAAATTGTCAATCCGCTGAAAAAATTTCCAAGTGGATCCTCCATGAAATTTTTCCATCCGCCGGGTTCTTCAAAATTTGAAAATATTTTTGCACCTGCTATTCCTGCTATTGCTGCAATTACCACAATATCACCAATACGATGATGCGGATACACATCAATTGTTTTTTCCTGAGGTTTTGGTAATTGCTGTTGTTTTTTTTCACGGTATTTTAAATAAGCAAAAAGTGCAGCCAATAAAATACCACCAATAATATTTCCTTCTTTTGAAAAAATAAATACTTGCGGATTTTCTGAAAATGTTTTCCAGTTGAATATTGCCGCTATAAATTTGAAGCCAATGATAAAACCGAATATGGCATTAAAAATTATTTCAAGTGGTTTGGGTGGTTCACCAATAATTACTTTTTCAGGTGTTGATTGAAAAATACCTGCTCTTGCTTTTCTTTTTAATTCGATAACTAAAATATAAGCCCCAGCCAAAAATGCCAATGCAACGAAGAAACCGAACATTTGAAGCGGTAGGGGTATATCCCAACCAAATACTTCACTGATAAAATCAGTTAATGTTGCATATGAACGAAGTAATATAAAGTCAGTTGTCATTTGTGAGATGTATAAGTGAATGTTCTATGAATTTAATAATTGGCGTAATCTTCAATTTCTGTAAGAACCGATTCGCCTGTTGCATCTAATTCTTTTAAAAACACAGGCGTAATTGTATTTACTAAAAGCGGATCGTATTGTGTTTTTGCCCTGATATAATTTTCTGTAAAACCAAATATATTTTCTCCGTCATGTTCTGCTTCCCACAAAACATTTTTTGTTGTGCCGATATTTTGTTCGTAAAAATATCTTCTCTTTTTTGCACTTAAATTAATGAGCTGTGCTGTTCTTTCTTCCCGAATCTTTTGCGGTACAATTCCATCCAAAATAATTGCATGTGTATTTGCTCTTTCAGAATAAGTGAACACATGCAAATAAGAAATATCAAGTGCATTTAAAAAATTATATGTTTCAAGAAAATCATCCTGTGTCTCACCCGGGAAACCTGTAATTACATCAACCCCAATACAACAATGCGGCATTAATTTTTTAATTGTTTCAACTCTGTCAATATATACTTCCCTTAAATATCTCCTGCGCATTAATTTCAAAATCTTGTTGTTGCCGCTTTGTAAAGGAATATGAAAATGGGGAACGAATTTATTTGAAGTGCTTACAAATTCAATTATTTCATTCGTTAGTAAGTTTGGCTCAATAGATGAAATCCTGAAACGTTCAATCCCTTTAATTGTATCAAGTTCTTTTACAAGATCAAAAAATGTTTCTGTATGTTTTGTCTCAGGATGTTGTTTTCCGAAATCACCTATATTCACTCCTGTTAAAACAATTTCAGTAATTCCTTTTTCTGCAATTTCATTTGCCATTTGTACAACATGTTCAACAGTATCACTTCGGCTTTTTCCTCTTGCTAACGGTATGGTACAAAACGAACATGTATAATCGCAACCATCCTGCACCTTTAAAAATGTTCTAGTTCGTTCACCAATTGAATATGCGCTTTTATAAATATTTACTTCCTGAACAGGTGAAGAAATAAACTCCCCCTTTTCTTTTTTATTTAGTTGAGATAAATAATTTATCAGATTAAATTTTTCAGCAGCGCCTAAAACAATATCAACACCCGGAATTTCTGAAATTTCTTTTGGTTTTAATTGTGCATAACAACCAACAACAACAATGTATGCATTTATATTATGATTTAACGCCTGCCGTACAACTCTTCTGCATTTTTTATCAGCATGTTCAGTTACAGAGCAAGTATTTATAACATATACATCTGCGCCGTTTTGAAAAGGAATTTGTTTAAATCCATTTTCTTCCGCCATTCTTCCAAGCGTAGATGTTTCGGAATAATTGAGTTTGCAGCCTAAAGTATAAAATGATATGGATTTTTGTTGAACCTGCATGTATGCGGCAAAGATAGGGAATCAAAAACGGGTAAATGGAATAATGATTTAACTTTTAATATCTAAGAATGTTCTATAGTAACCATTGTATGATCATCAGCAAGATATTTTACATAAATGATTTTCCCGGGTTGATATTTATAAACAGATTGTATAGCAATCACTCCTTTTGCTTCCGCATAAAATGGTTCCTTCAAGCCCGGATGTACCTCAAGATAAAAATGCATAAAAGGATTTTCTCCGTTCACTCTCGGGCCCAGATCAACCGCAGAAATTATTTTTGCTTCTGCAGAAATACCATTGTACAATATTTTTTTATTCTTCTCTTCATTCTCCTGCAATATTTTTTCAAATGCTTTTACCGTATCAGTTTGTTGGGCAAATAAATTCACTGAAGGCTGGCCGCCTGTAGTATTGAAATTATCCAAAGTTCCAAAAGATTCAATTGCAACTTTCATTTTATTATTCTGATCGACCCGCACCAACACCTGCATGCCCGCATGCACATTGCCGGTATCTAATCTTGAAATAACTTTATTTATTTTCACCTGATACGGTCTGTTATAATCATCCAATAATTCAATTGTAAACTTCACCTGCGGATTATTATTTATCGTAACATTTGTATCAGCATAATCAATTATTTTCCCCTGTTTTTGAATTCCGGTTTTTAATATTTTATTTGCAACTACCATAGGCCTGAATAAAAACCAATAGATACTAAAAAACACTGCTCCTAAAATTAAAAATAGGATTGTACCTGAAACAGGATTAGCCGAAATTGCTGCAATTGCTCCGATAATAAATCCTATACCTCCGCCGATCAACCCGACCCATACACCCCAATTCATTTTCATAAAAATATTTTTTTCGGAAAATTAATAAAGTATTTTTGACTCTATGTTAGCCACTTACAAAAACTATCAATTTGATCTCTCTAAACCCTTAGATATTTCTACGCCACTGCATACAGGGCAAAAACAAATCAATTGTTATTATGCGCCGCCTTTCAGAACAGAGCCTGTGGTAATGGGAAATTTTATTGGCGACACAGAAAAGGGCGGTTTATTAAATTATAAAAATGTTTTTCTCAATCCGCATGGCAATGGCACACATACAGAATGTGTTGCCCACATCAGCAATAAAAAAGTAACCATTAATCAAACACTGCAGCAATTTCATTTTCTTGCGCAATTAATTACCGTTCAGCCAAAAATATCAGATAATAACGATGCAATTATTTTTGCTGCTCAATTGGAAAATGTTATTGAAAAAGATATTGAGGCAATTGTTATTCGCACATTGCCAAACACTATAGAAAAACTTTCAAAAAATTATTCAGGAACAAATCCTCCTTATATGCACCATGATGTTGCAAAAATTTTATGTGAAAAAAAT
>JACMJP010000108.1 GCA_014380545.1 Chitinophagales bacterium
ATTTAGCATTACAGAATCACCAAAGAACCAGTTTGCATCATTGCGATTTTGAGAAAATAAAAAAGAAGGAAGAAGTAAAATTATGAAGTATAGTTTTTTCATTGATGGAATGCTTTGTTTTATTAGAGATGATAATTATAAAGATAATTATTTACCAAACAAAAAGGGTTGAAAAAATCAACCCTCAATATATTCTTACCAAATTATTAATTCGACTCCTATTTCAACCCAAAAGTCTTTTTAATTTTAGAAACGTAATCTAATTTTTCCCACGGAAATAATTCTACATTTATTTTCTTCGTTTTTCCGTTGCCATCTTTAAATGTTTTTTCTTTTATTTCAGGTGTGCGCCCCATGTGACCATAGCTTGCAGTTTCCTGGTAAATGGGTGTGCGCAATTTAAACCGCTGTTCAATGGAGTAAGGGCGCAGATCAAATATCTTATGAATTTCTTTTTGTATGTCGCCATCTGTCATGAGCACTTTTGCAGTGTTATAAGTATTAATATATAACCCAACCGGTTCTGCAACACCAATTGCATAAGCAACCTGCACAAGCACTTCATCACATAAGCCGGCAGCTACCATATTTTTTGCAATATGTCTTGTTGCATAAGCTCCGCTCCTATCCACTTTACTGGGATCTTTTCCACTGAATGCGCCACCGCCATGTGCGCCTTTTCCGCCATAGGTATCAACAATAATTTTTCTTCCTGTTAAACCTGTATCGCCATGCGGACCACCAATAACAAATTTTCCTGTTGGGTTTACATGCAGTATATAATTTGCATCAAATAGTTTTTGTGTTTTTTTCGGCAATTGTTTTTTTACTGCGGGAATTAAAATTTCCTGCACATCTTTTTTTATAGATGCAAGCATTTTCTTTTCTTCAGCAAAATCATCATACTGTGTGCTTACAACAATTGCATCAATGCGCATCGGATTATTTTTATCATCGTATTCAATTGTTACCTGGCTCTTTGCATCAGGCCGCAGATATTTCATTTGTTTTCCTGTTTTGCGGATAGCTGCAAGTTCTTTTAATAATATATGCGCAATCTCTAAAGGCAAAGGCATATAATTATCTGTTTCCCTGCATGCATATCCGAACATCATTCCCTGGTCACCAGCGCCCTGGTCTTCTTTTATTTTTCTTTCAACGCCCTGGTTAATATCGTGGCTTTGATCATGAATGTCAGATAAAATTCCGAAGCCATTTGCTTCAAACATGTATTCACTTTTTGTGTAGCCGATTTGTTTGATGACATCTCTTGCTATTTGCTGTACATCTAGATATGTACTTGATTTTACTTCTCCTGCAAGCACAACCTGCCCGGTGGTTACTAATGTTTCGCAGGCAACTTTACTTTGCGGATCGAATGCAAGAAAATGATCTATAAGGGCATCAGAAATTTGATCTGCAACTTTATCGGGATGTCCTTCGGAAACAGATTCTGAAGTGAATAAATAAGGCATGTAAAATAGTTATTATTTAATTATGAAATATTGCGCCGCAAATATATGTGTTTGATGGGTGAATAATTAAGGTGGATTATA
>JACMJP010000109.1 GCA_014380545.1 Chitinophagales bacterium
AGCCCAAACTACATTTTCGTCAACTATTGAAATCTCATAAAATCCAAGGATCTGATCTGTAAACCCCGCATCCTGATTAATCCATTGTGCTTTTGTTCTTGTAAAAGCTAAGCAAAAAACTATAAAGAGTAAAATTGTTTTTCTCATATTATTTGTTTTAAATTAAATTAATAAAACAAAAATAGAGCACTAAAAAACGCTTTAGTTGTCAATAAATATCAAACATTTGCATATTTAACTCAACGAAGATTTTTTATACGCAGAGGGAGAAACGCCAATGTGTTTCTTAAAAAAATGAGTGAAATGAGAGAGGTTAGTAAAATTGAAATCAAAAGAGATCTCTTTTATGGATTTCTCCTTTTGAGAAACTGAAAATTTTACTGCCTGAATAATTTTTTCATTTTGCAGATCAATAATGCTTTTACCGAAAGCAGATTTGGTATGACGTTGAAAGGTATTTAAACTCATATTGAGTTTTGATGCATAAAATTCTACAGTCTGCCTTTCTTTGTAATGGTTGTTAAGCAATGTAAGTAATGCCCTTTCAAATGGAATATTAGAAGTGACCTTATTTTCCATGCCTCCCCTTGAAATTAATTTTAATAGAATGATGGAGACCAGGTTATAGAAAAAAGATTTATTGTTTTTATTATTAATAAGATCTGTAAAATAAACCTGAAACTCTTTAAACTCATCTTTTTTTAGATTCAATACATGTGACTGTAAAAAATACTGAACATAATTAGTTTTGGTATCAAACTGCTGCAATTGATTGAGGAAAACATCAGAAAAAATTATTTCAAATCCATCGGTTTCGGTTGTTCTTTTTAACTCGTGAAAAGTATTGTTGGTTAAAACATGAATGGAATAATCTTCCACATCAAATATTTCATTCGCCATTTGATGTGTGCCCCCGCCCTTTAGAAAAACCAATATTTCATAATAAGAATGGAGGTGCCCTTTTTCAAACACCCCATCCCGGGCAGGTTCCCAAACGTCAACATTAGCCAACAAATCTTCCTGATGGTCAATAGTAAAATGATATTTAGGGGCTTGTAACATCTATAATTTTTAATTTGTATCAGTAATATATCTTACACATGCAAAATCAGATAGATCCGGATCGCAGGTTTGTACTTTAATACAATTGAAAAAGAAATAAAGAGGAGTAAATATTTTTTTTATATTGTAATTTAGTGAAGGTAAACAGTCATTTTTCTTTTGCAAAAGATTATTTTCAATTTTACAGTAATATGAAAATGGGGCAGAGGTCTAACATTTGTCCATGGTTGGCGTTCCCGCCAAACAGCTAATTATATTTATATTCACTAAGGTAAATATTTCCTTTTACCCGGTAAGAGTTTTTGTTAAATGCTTATACATGTGTAGGTGGAAGAGGGAAGGGGTTTACTTAAATATATTTTAAGTATGAGCTTATTGTATTTTCAGCCGCCTTTTCATTTCATTTTCTACATCCTTAATAGTGTCTGTTAAAATTTCGGCACCTTGCTTTTTCTGATCCTCCCGCAGTAAACTGAAATCAACAAAAGTTTTGAATTCGTATATTTCTGATCCCGGATGATAATTTCCCAATGCTACACCATCTGCCAGCGGAGTAAACAGTTGCTGGGTACCATCTTCACGGGGAACGTAGCAGGGAATGAGAAAGAAGTTCTTTCTGAAAAAATATTTTACAAGATCTTCAGGTTTTTCAATCTTTATTTTAGCCCGCTCTCTGTAGCGCTTGAAAAAATGCGAATTAAAATGCATGAACCGGTAAGGATTATAAAAATATGGAATGTGTGAAGCAGTAATACCTATATTATCATACGCCACAAGGTAAGGTGTGGAAGATAGTTTTCCTTTTTTGCAGACAATAGTTATGCGCCAGTTGTTTCTGCTTTTGGCATTGAATGTAATTGTTTCCACAATATCTTTATATCCATTGCGCATCAACTTTCCGGGATATGTAATTTTAATTAACTCCAGCTTGTTTTTTATCTCCTGCACATAATCATTAATTACGGCGTTTCGTATTTCGTGTAAGGTCATATTAGGAACTAACATAGTATGAGCTTTTTAATGATATTGTAAAAATTATTCGCACTTATTGGTCTTATAACGAATAAATAATTTAGAAAAGTATTCTCTCATTCTTTTTGTATAAAACTTCTATTTAATGCTATAGATGAGTATTTATTTTAATAAAGTTGCCTCGCCTTTGTTGGTCTCCTGAGGTAACTATAATACTTTCTTCCCTCCGGGGTTCCCTCACCACTCCCGGTCCTAACCGCCTGAAATACGGTTGCGGTTTTTTTATTGATGAATATTTTAATGAAAAGTTAGTTTATGCGCTGCAGGGAAAAATAAAAGCAGGCTTGCCGGAAGCAAGGATGAGATGGCGAATAAAAAAATTATTTACAGAAAATTGTAATCTGTAAGTTCACCATATCTTAGCATTTTACCTTTCTTATCTTTTATTTCTATTTTCACGGTACCGTATTCGTTTGAAGTCCAGGTAGTGACATATTGTTCTAATTTCCCCAATGTAATTCCGTTGCTGCCCGTAAGTATAGTGTAGGTCATTTTTATACATTCAAACTCACCTTTTCCAATTTTTACAGTTTCAGTTCCGGGAGCATATGTAAAATCTATGAGTTCAACATAGCTTGTATATGTTTTTTGGCTGGCTCCTGTACCCTCAGTGGTTGTTCTCTCCCAGCGTATATCAGGCATCCCCTCATCATTTAATGCATCTTCATCACAACTCATCCGCATATATTTATTACCTGTAGCATCTGCACCTCCTGACATATCTGTATAGTAATACGGTTCATTCTTTAAAACCTTCATTACAGTTGGATAGGGTTTTACACCCATCCAGTTTTTGCCTTTTTCATTCAGGGTTTCCACCTCCATGTGGTAATCTGTAGTGCTGTCGCCATCAGATATTTCTTTTAATGTTGTACGGCTTATGATTTGTATCTTTCCATTATCCTTATAGAAAGTGAATTCCCAGGATGACCCTACATTTTTTCCCTCACAATAAGCACAATTTTTATCTTCAATAGTATTGGAAGAAATAAAAATGAATGTAGCACAAACAAAAAGTAATATTCTCATAAGCGAAGTTTTTTCAAAGGTAAAAATTTTTGCCTCCACAGTGTCATTTGAAAAAGACTCTGTGGAATTAATCAAATATACACCGCACTTTGCTACTTCAATGATTTAATCCTTATCAGTCAAATTTTCAATATCATTTATATCTTTTGATCTTCCTGATTCCTTTTTTGATTTAATAAGATCATTATAGTTTATTAATCGAATATTTAAACCTTCAACTTCTACTATAGAGGATGCTTTAAATGCAACAGCAAATTCTAACCCTTTCACATGATTCATTATATCAATACTCACCGGAGGTCTGCCGAAAGTAAATACATCAAATGCATGGTTGAATAAAAAATTATTTTCCGTCATATCAAACACCGGCATTTTGAATTCATCAAATGCTTTTACTAATTTATTATAATTATCTAAAGCTTTATTTACCCATATATCCATATCGCCTGTATTACGGGAATAACCGTGCAGAATTACAGAATATCCTCCCACAAGAATATATTCAACATCATTATTATTTAATGCAGTAATAAAATCACGGAAATCATCATTGAAAATATTCCCCATTATTTTCTGCTTCGTATTGTAAAATAATTTCTGTCAATTTTAGGGGGATCATTTATATCAAAATTATATGCAATACTATTCAAATAGAAAGCTGCCTTTAATCTTTCTGCTAAAGATTGTTTTTTCCAATATTCGTAATTATTGGCAGCTTCTTCAGCAGTTTGCATCTTAAAATATGTTCTGTCTAATTTATATTCTTTCATAAAAACTTAACTGTAAACTTTTTTTACCGTTTTTTTCTTCCAACAGAAGTTACCTGAATGCAACTCTGTGGGATAAAGCTATTCCTTATCCGTTAAATTCTCAATATTATAGCATCCTCATTTCAATCATGCTTATTAAATTTACATTTCTTAACTTTAAAACCGTAAAACAATATCCATAGCAACCGATACTAAAAAGAAAAATAAACTTTTATATATGAAAACAACTTTATGCATTTGCATTTTATCATGCGTCATCTTTATTTCCGGCTGTGATCGCTTAACAGAACCAACCCAATATGAGCATACCTATGTTTACAGGATTGATTACAGGGATTACACCTATGGGGGTGCAGACTTTTCTGAAATTGGGGGTTTAGTAAATACACTTTCTGACGGGGAAAC
The DNA here is from genome assembly GCA_014380545.1 of Chitinophagales bacterium. Taxonomy (GTDB): domain Bacteria; phylum Bacteroidota; class Bacteroidia; order Chitinophagales; family BACL12; genus JACMJP01. The sequence continues at coordinate 4,299 of JACMJP010000109.1, forward strand.
CATAGCATTTAACGGCGATGTGTTTCTGGGCGCATACTCTTCCCTGAACGAAAATTATTATGCAGTGGAATACCCGGAGAAAATAGAAGTGATGGAATTCACCTTCACAGATTCCGAAGGCACTGAATTCAAAAATACTTTTGAAATAGAATATCTGCCTTCTGTTTCCCTGGATAATTCGGCGCCTGTATTAAAAAATGAAGACTGGCATATTCAGTGGATCGGCGAACCGTTAAGGGAAAATGAAGTAATGAGGCTTCGTGTAATTGATGAAAGCGGATTTGATGAGATAGCTATTGAAGAATTAACTGAAGTGGGCGCAACTGAATTTGTGGTTCCGGAAAGCCAGCTGTTTGAGGTGCAAACATGGGAAGTGATAAAAGCCAGTATACGCAGGGAAATTACAGAGCCTCTGAATAGAGTGGAGGGAACTGGTACAATGAGCCGTGATACGGAGTATTACGAATTTGAAGTAGATTAAATTTCAACATAATCATGCATACTTTTTTGCTTCCGCCATTCTTGGTCTGCTGAACAACAATTAATTTAAATTTATTTTCTTTTATACTTACCAATGTACAGGCTTGCTTTTACTCCGTCAGTGTTTTGTTAAATGCGCATGCATATGCGGACGGTAGGGTGCAGGGGTTTACATTTGCATGGCTCATTATTATGCAACAACCCTCTTTCGATACATGGACCATTATTTTTTTATTTGCAGCCGTGCATGGTTTTTTTCTTACAGTGCTGCTGGGCATACACAAAAAAGGAAATATAAAAGCAAACAATATTCTTGCATTGTTTATCGGGTTGTTCTCTGTTACGCTATTATATTATGTTGCCTACTGGACAGGCTATGCAAAAGCATATCCATGGATGAATTTTTGGGTAGATGCAATTCCTTTTCTGTACGGTCCGCTTACTTTTTTTTATATCCGGGTGCTGGATAAAAAACAATTGCCAACAAATTATTTTCTGCATCTTATTCCGTTCTTTTTGCATTTTATACTCATCACTCCGCTGCTCATCAGGAATTTATTTGGCAGGGTTGAGTTTTTGCGAAAATATGTTTTCAGTCATGGTGCCTTATATGATAAAATAATTCTTGCATTCCTGGTATTGCAGTGTGTGAGCATGCTCATTTATGTGATCGTGTTATTCAGGTATATGCGCATGGATAAAAATAAATTAACAGCCTATAGCATACCGGCAGAATTTGTAAAACATACATGGATGAACAGGGTAACCTTGTTTTATGCTGTATTTGTTTTTGCAGCTATAAGCTATTGGCTGCTGGTAGGTTTCAGGCTGCTGGAATTAAAATATGACTACGCCATATCATTCACCATGTCATTATTTATTTATATGGTCGGTTATTCAGGTTTCAGCCAGCCTGCTATTTTTAATGAGATGCCCGAGTTTGCAAAGCAACAAATTATTACTGCTGATCTTCAAATTGAAAAAGCCGCAGCAAAACAAAAATATCAGCGCTCATCTTTAAAAACGGAAGATGCTGCATTGCTGAAAGAAAAATTATTGCTGCTCATGAAAAATGAAAAGCCCTTTTTGGATAGTGCATTAAAAATACAGGATCTTGCTGCTTCATTAAAAGTTTCAACACATCACTTATCGCAAATAATAAACGATATGCTCGGTTTAAAATATTCTGACTTTATAAATACATACAGAATTGAAGAGGCGAAAAAATTATTGAGTGACCCGGCTTATGATGCGAAAATACTTTCCATTGCTTTTGATGTGGGTTACAATAATAAAGCAACTTTTAATACAGCATTTAAAAAGAACACAGGCATGTCGCCATCAGAATACCGTTTACAGGTGTCAAAAAAAGCAACTGCATAAAAAAATGAGGTAAAGTATTATCGGACAGAACGCATTTTTATACAGTACACAGCATATTTGCCGAAAACAAAACAATGAAATTTATTTACTTTCTTATCGCCTCATGCATATTCCTTTCAAACACCTATTCCCAGATATTTATAAAGGTAACAGATGAAGACAATGACATTGCTGATGCTGCAGGAGCAGGCGCAAGTACTTATACAGGTTGTGCATGGGTGGATTATGATAATGATGGGCGGCTTGATCTATTCTGGGTGCAAAGAGGATTATATCATAACACGGGCACTTCATTTGAAAAAAATACAGATGCGGATATTGCAATAACATCCGGTATCGGAACAAGCTGGAGTGATTATAACAACGATGGATTTATTGATTGTTTTATTGCGGGTGGCGGAACAATTGGATCATTGCTGTATAAAAATAACGGGGATGGAACATTTACAAAAATTACATCAGGTCCGCTAAGTCCGGCAACTGACTTGAGAGCATGGGCCTGCGCATGGGGCGATATTAATAATGACAGCTACACGGATATTGTGCTTGCCGCACCATTTGGCTTTGCAGGTATAGATGATGAAAATAAATTTCTTTTAAATAAAGGTGATGGTATTTTTGAAAAATTAGATACTATTTTAATTGCACAGGGAACTGCTCCTTACACTATTGCAACATGGAGTGATTATGATATGGATGGAGACATAGATTGTTTTATTGGCAGCGGCCCTGCAAACGGAACTGTAGCTCCTGATTATTTATATAAAAATGAATTTTCTGAAACAGTCGCTTCAGCATTTTTTACCAAAATAAATACTGCTCCTATCGGAACAAATTTTTTAGACGGACAAGTTTGGAACTGGATAGATTATGATAATGATGAAGACCTTGATGCCTATGTTACAAATTATGTTGGCACAAGCGGAGGTGCGGGCATGGCAAATAACCTGTACAGAAATGATGG
>JACMJP010000110.1 GCA_014380545.1 Chitinophagales bacterium
CAATACAAATTTACAATTGAGCCTTTAGTTAGATATAACTCACGACAATACTATTGCACTCTATTTTACCTTCAATCTATTTTTGTAATGAACGCAGTTCTTAATAATTTGGATAAAAAAGTAGCTTTTTGAATTAAAACAGAAGCAAAAGGAATTCAATCTGCGGCAAAATGAATTAAAACAGAAGTAAAAGGAATTCAATCTGCAGCAGAATGAATTAAAACAGAAGCTAAATGAATTCAATCTGCAGCAAAATGAATTAAAACAGGAGTAAAATGAATTCAATCTGCAGCAAAATGAATTACAACAGAAGTAAAAGGAATTACAACAGGAGCAAAATGAATACAAAAAGTAAAGAAAATATGAACATCATTTCATCACATAAAACAAAATGCCTATGGATAGAAAAACGCCGGGTGTAATTTGCATCGTAATACAGCGCAGCGAAGCCCGACTGATCAGTCGGGCAGGCATCCCACATTATAAGAATTAAGAATTTTTTATTTACTGCTTTTAATGACGGGACTCTTCATCGCCGAAACGGGCGATTTAGAGTGTCGATGGTTTTTATGTGCGGCGCTTCGATATTAATTATAATAAGAATTGATGCATTCCCTCCACATCGTCATGCTGAGCGCAGCGAAGTATCTCGTGAAAAGAATTGAGAATTTATTTATGATAAGTGCTAATAATTTCTGCTTCTAATAACGGGACTCTTCATTGCCGAAACGGACGATTTCAGAGTGACGATTAACGATGGTGTGCGGTTTTTCAATTTTGATTTAATATCAGAATTCAATATTGATTTAATATAAGAATTGATGTGCTCCCTCCACATCGTCATGCTGAGTGAAGCGAAGCATCTCGTCATAAGAATTGAGAATATTCATTAATTCTTATTCAAATTAATTACTGCTTTTATTGACGGGACTCTTCATCGCCGAAACGGACGATTCAGAGTGACGATGGCGAGGGATCCGGTTCTTCGATAAAAATATCTAAAATTAAATTCACCAAAGTTTCACATCTTTTTCAAACAGATCTTCCCATTTCGGGTTTACTGATTCAATTAATGTGATCTTTTTATTTCGGACCCAGCCTTTAATTTGTTTTTCTCTTTTTATTGCCGCTTCTATAGATTCAAAACATTCATAATAAACTAATTTATCACAATTGTATTTCGCTGTAAATGCAAATGGTCTTATTTTATAAATATGTTGCGGAATCCTGATGATCAGGTCTGAAGTTACGCCTGTATAGAGAACTGTATTAGGCCTGTTTGTTATAATATATGTACTTCCTCCTTTTGCGTAAATGGGTCTCACAATAAAAATATTTTTTTCAAAAGTAAATATTTTTTCTATCGGCTGAGAATAATTTCAGGTTCTAATTACGGGACTCTTCATCGCCGAAACGGACGATTCAGAGTGACGATTAACGAGGGTGTGCGGTTTTTCAATTTTGATTTATTTAAGAATTCAATATTGATTTAATATAAGAATTGATTCATTTCCTCGTGCACCGTCATGCTGAGGAGGTACGACGAAGTATCTCGTTATTAGAATTGAGAATTTTTTTATTACTGCTTTTAATGACGGGACTCTTCATCGCCGAAACGGACGATTCAGAGTGACGATAGTGAGGGAGTTTGGCTCTTCGATATTAATTATAATAAGAATTGATGCACTCCCTCCACATCGTCATGCTGAGCGCAGCGAAGTATCTCGTGAAAAGAATTGAGAATTTTTATTATTTCTTCTAATGACGAGATTCTTCATCAGCCTGCGGCAGGATTCAGAATGACGATTGCCGGTGCTGTGCAGTCTTTAATTAACCTTTATGCAGCACTCGTCTAATTGTGCGACTCCGGTTTCTTTGGCTTTTGTTCCATCGGCATCGTAGCCTGCATTCGAAAGTGATTCCCGAAGTATATCAGGATTCGTCTTCGTTGTTTTATAAACTACGGTTACAACCTGCGATGCAACATCCAGTTTTGCTGTTTTCACTCCTTTCTCAGCAATTAATGTAGTTTCAATGAGTGGTTGACATGTTCCGCAAATAGCACAATGATCACAAGCAATATTTGTTTTTATCTGAACCGTTTCCACTTTCTTTTGAGCCGATGCAGTAAAACCTGCAAATACCAATAGGATAGCTATCGCTATATTTTTAAATTCTTTCATCTATTTTTTATTTAATATTAAAATGAGTATTAAAGATAAAGGAAACATACGTATCTATATGCAATAACGCTGTTTCAGTGTCTTTAATTTTCAAATAATACTTCCTGTTGCGCAAGGTATTTCGTACCTTTGCAGCCCTTAATAACAAAAGGAAAAATAAAAAATTTATTGAATGATAACAGTAAACAATGTATCCCTTCGCTACGGAAAAAGAATTTTATTTGATGAAGTTAATTTAAAGTTCACAAAAGGAAATTGTTATGGAATTATTGGCGCAAACGGAGCAGGAAAATCTACATTCTTAAAAATAATATCAGGTGATATAGATCCCACAACCGGTTTTATAGAAATAACGCCCGGAGAAAGAATGGCGGTGCTGAAACAAAATCACTTCGAGTTTGATCAGCATTTGGTTATTCATACGGTTATGATGGGGCATAAAAAACTCTGGAATATTATCCAGGAAAAAGATGCATTATACGCAAAAGCAGATTTTAGTGAGGAAGACGGTATGCGGGTTGGCGAACTGGAGGCAGAGTTTGGTGAAATGAATGGATGGAATGCAGAAAGTGATGCTGCAGAATTATTAAGCAATCTCGGCATCAAAGAAGATATGCATTACCAGTATATGAAAGACCTTGTCGGGAAAGAAAAGGTGCGGGTTTTAATTGCACAGGCTCTTTATGGCAATCCTGATATTTTATTAATGGATGAGCCTACAAACGATCTTGATATTGATACGGTAAGCTGGCTGGAAAACTTTCTTGCTGATTATGAAAATACAGTAATTGTAGTATCACACGACAGACACTTTTTAGATGCAGTGTGTACACATGTGGCAGATATAGATTTCGGTAAAATAGCAATCTTCACCGGAAATTATTCTTTCTGGTACCAGTCGTCTCAGCTTATGCTGCAACTGATGTCGCAAAAAAATAAAAAGACAGAAGATAAGAGAAAGGAATTGCAAGATTTCATTAGCCGCTTTAGCGCAAATGCCTCAAAAGCGAAACAGGCAACATCCAGGAAAAAAGCATTAGAGAAATTAAATATTGAGGAGATGCGTCCTTCATCAAGAAAATATCCCGGTATTTTCTTCACTCCGGAAAGAGAAGTGGGTGACCTGGTTTTAAGTGTGAAAAATTTATCTAAAAAATATTCAGGCGCTTATTTATTTAAAAATATTTCTTTTACTGTTGAGAAAGGAGATAAAATAGCCATTGTGAGTAAACACCCGATGGCAATTACAAATTTCTTTGAAATAATATCCGGGGAAAAGAAACCGGATAGTGGTGATTATAAATGGGGAGTAACAATTACAACCAATTATCTTCCCAATGAAAATACTGAATTTTTTGTAAGTGATATGAATTTAATTGACTGGCTGCGTCAATATTCAAAAGAAAAAGATGAGGCATTTGTAAGGGGATTCTTAGGAAGAATGTTATTTAGCGGAGAAGAATCTTTAAAAAGCTGTAAAGTATTATCAGGGGGAGAAAAAGTACGCTGTATGATTTCAAGAGGTATGCTGCTGGGAGGAAATGCTTTATTACTTGATGAGCCAACAAATCATTTAGACCTGGAAAGTATTACAGCATTTAATAACGGCTTGCAGGAATTCAACGGAGTTATTTTATTTACTTCGCATGATCACCAGTTTATGCAAACGGTGGCTAACAGGGTAATTGAAATAACACCAAACGGCGTTATTGATAAATTGATGACCTATGATGAATATATTACAGATGAAAGGGTAAAAGAATTACAAAGCCAGATGTATCCTGTAGAAGAGTTGGATTAATGAATATTGATATCAAATATCTTGTCACTATAATGCAGATCGCATAAAAGATTAATTAATACTTTTAATTGTTGACTGAGGTTTTATTTTCACTCAATCACAAAAGTACCAAGGTCTATCCATTCACCCTCCTTTGAATTAAAATTCCCCTGTATATTAAAATCAATGTTTTGCGCTACAGGTGTTTTAAATATTTGTAACCCTTCTTTAAGCAATGTAATGTAAAAATCAGGTTTTGTTTCAAGCAATGAATCTTCTGTTCTGTATTGTTTAGGGTCAATTTTAAAATGTGCCTTCCCCTCACTATTTAATTTTGACTCTCCGAGAAAATCATCTGTTAATATGTCTTTATCATATAATCTTGCGGAATAATTTCCACCATGCACAGGTTCTGCATTATGTTTATGAATAAATTTTACGTACACCTGTATTAATAATTCCATATTCATTAGTTTATCTTTGTGCAGGCAAATGTAGCGGGTTTTTGTCATTTACACTTAACGAACTTTAACCGGCAGAAGAAACTTTATACATCGGGTACTGTTTAAAATCCCGTAATCTAAAAGTGTCGTATATGTTTTCGAAAAAAATTATATTATTAATGAAAAAGCATTTAACTATTTTATCGCTGTTTGCACTGATATCATTTATTTCCTGCGGTCAATCTTCAGATCGCACAAAATCAACAGAAATGGAAAAAAAATCAACTGTAAAACTTGAAAGCCCGGATTATGTTTGGGATGGCAAAAAAATAGAAAAGTCTGATGAAGAATGGAAAAAAATTCTTACAGCAGATCAATATTATGTTACAAGAGAGCAGGGAACTGACAGAGCCTTCAATAATGAATTCTGGGATAATCATGAAGATGGAATATATTATTGCGTTTGTTGCGGAATGCCCCTCATGGATTCAAAACATAAGTTTGAGTCAGGTACCGGATGGCCCAGTTTTTATCAACCCATTAATGAAAAAAACATTGCCGTATCTACAGATATGGAAATTGGTTATGAAAGAGATGAAGTACATTGCGCAAGATGTGGTGCGCATTTAGGGCATGTATTTAATGATGCACCGGATCAGCCTACAGGGCTTCGATACTGTATGGATTCTTCCTGTTTTATTTTTAAGAAAAGATAATTCAGGAAACAACATTTAAATTCGCAGCAGTTTTATAAAAACGGCTGCGAATTTGATCTTATATATCATACATAAAGTACCTTTCTTCAGAAAATTATATTTCAATAAAATTGGTCGCCCTTTTGTTGAAAAAAAAATAAAGCCCATTCTTCTCCATCTTCCAAAAAATGAAAATATATTAGATATTGGATCCGGCAACGGGCTTGTAACCTTTTTACTTCGAAAAAAGGGATTTAATGTTACCCCGCTTGATATTCATGAAGGGCATTATAATGATACAGTTAAACCTATTGTATATGATGGAAAAAAAATCCCCTTTGCAGATAAGTCTTTTCATACAGGAATTATTTTAACTGTATTACATCATACGGAAAAGCCGGAAATTGTTTTACAGGAAGCAGTAAGGGTATGCAAATACCTTATAGTGATGGAAGACATTTATGAGAATAGTTTTCAGAAATATCTTACATTCTTTCTGGATAAACTTGCAAATCTTTTTTATTCGCCCTGTCCGCATACAAATAAAACTGATGAAGGA
>JACMJP010000111.1 GCA_014380545.1 Chitinophagales bacterium
AATTTTAATTTGGATTCTGATGAACATACCATCCTCCTTTTATTTTCTGCAGGCTTCTTTATTCCATTAAATAAAATACAATTTGAAAACCCTGCGTTTGTAAAAAATAAATCGCCCGGCACAGATGATCCGAACCGGGCAATTTGAAAAGAGGGCGATAGTTCTATCTCATCAATAGCTCATCCGGTTGAATATTTATCTGTAAATGAAAGCGCATGCACCTGTGCAGGCACTTTTAAAAAACTACATCTCATATTTATATTTTTTAACATTAAATAATTTGTTTGTTGTTGTAATGAATTTTATTTTTATTTTTCTCCTTCCTCCTTCCTCATCCATCCATTCTAACCACTTTAGGTTTGAATATTCCGAGAATATCAACCAGGTCATTTTGAAATTGCATCACTTCATGAATGTCTTTATAAGCCATTGGTGCTTCATCAATATCACCACCAATTAATGTTACGCCAACATCTTTTAAAATTTCTTCCATCATTTTTTTTGTGAAAGAATTTTTTGCTGCGGTTCTGCTCATTCTTCTTCCTGCACCATGTGCCGCAGAATTAATTGAATCAGTTTCACCTTTTCCTTCCACAATAAAACCCGGAGCGGTCATACTTCCGGGAATAATTCCCAGCATTCCTTTTCCTGCAGGTGTTGCACCTTTTCTGTGCACTATCACTTCTTTGCCGTCATGTATTTCTTTCCATGCAAAGTTGTGATGATTTTCTACCCTGCTGATCATTTCTGCACCAAGCGATCTTTTTATTTTCTGATGAATTAGATGATGACATGCAGATGCATAATCGCCACTTAAATTCATTGCCATCCAATATTCAATTCCCGCTTCAGAATTAAGATCAAGGTATGCAAGGTGTCTTGCCACATCCGGCAATTTGCATAATTCTTTTGCAAGTCTTGTATAATAATTTGCAACACCTGCACCCAAACCTCTGGATCCGGAATGAGATAATAATGCTAAATAATTACCGGGTTCAATGTTGAATTTTTGTGTTGATCTTTTTATTTCAACAATACCGAATTCAACAAAATGATTTCCGCTTCCTGATGAGCCGATTTGTTTTATCGCTTTTCCATGTAATGTCTTTAAGAATTTATTTTCTGAAAATTCTTTTCTTTCAAGCACTTCATGGCCTATTGATTTTTGAAAACCGGCTCCTGCCCCAAACAATGTATTTCTTGTCAGCATGCCCCTTAATGATTCAATATTCTTTTGAATAAAATCAGCGGGAATATCAAATACACTTAAACACATTCTGCATCCAATATTCAACACCAACACCGTAAGGAATTACTGCATTATCTGTTGCAAGCACACCGCCAATTGGCAAGCCATATCCCTGGTGCGCATCCGGCATTAATGCTCCCGCAACAGTAACAGGTAATTTCATAGCAACTTCCATCTGGTTGATCGCTCCCATTTCAATATTATCAGCACCATACACTTTATATTCTTTTCGTTTTTGCGTTAAAGCAATGGTATCATTCTTTGGATATAATTCGTCCAATAATGTTGCTGCAATTTTTCCAAGCACAGCATCCTGTAAATATTTATCCGGAGCAGCTAAAATATTTTTTAATATTTCAATTGCATCTGCTTCGCTGCTGTGTTTGTAATATTGATGCATCACCTGTATGGCAACACCAATTACTCTGCTTTCAGGATAACCTATTTTTCTCAGGTCTTTCCCGTTTAAAGACAACTTTTTCATATCACTTAATTTTATGTGATGAATATCCTGAATTTAATTCAGAATATATTTAATAATAGTAATACCTGCCGGAAATAAAAAACCCCGGCGTCAGCCAGGGTTTATATATAATGATTTAAGGTTTAATCATGATAATACATGCCCCGGCAAGTCCAACGATCGAAACGATCCGTTAGATTTTGTTTTGGTTTTAAATAATTAGTACGCATGTTTAAAATTTTTGTGATTGCAAAAGTAAAACAATTATTTAAAATAAAAAGAATTTGATAAAAATTATTTTTCAAACCGGTATTTTTTAAAATCATCAAGCAAATGGAATTTACCGATGAGCGCATTTTCTTCTATTCTATATTTTGCATTTTTAAAATGAGTGAGTGGGAGGTTTTGATTTGGCAATATCTCAAAATAATTACTATCAGCATTTGCAGGAACAAGTTGTGCAGTATTATCAAAATAAAATAAACAAGTAACTACTATCTTATCTGCATGTTCAATTTTAAATCTGAATTTGTCATCATCCCCGGAAATTTGTTCTTCTTCAATACCATTTTTAAAAATATTAATTTTCGTTTCCCGCAGCAGTATTTTATTATAATCAGGAAAGAAAATGATAATGCCGGAATGATTGCGATTCTCTTCTTTTGAAATTGTGAAAGGTGTTTGTGAACCGTAACTTGTATTTAATTCAATTTCATTAGTGTCCGTTTCTTTCCATGTTCCATATCCATGCCTATCCAAAGCCCCATAAGCATAAAAGAAATCAAAAGTATGATCGGACTTTAGATTTATGCCACACCCGGTTTCCATTACACCGGTTAAATAATATTCACCAGAATAGTCCATATATTTTTATTCCACCATCACTTCATCACAAAATATCCATGTCTTTCCACCGGCACCTTCATGCCATGCAGGTACAGTTCCAAAATTAATTGCTTTTATTTTTATGTATTGTGTTTGCAGATCAGAAAAACCAGCTATAAATTGTTTTGTTACTATATCATAATTATTAACTTCAGTAGTATTACTTATAGTTGCAATTAAATTATAATTGATGCCGTCACTGCTTGCATATATTTCCATTTTAGCGGGCATCCATATCCAGCTTCTTATATC
>JACMJP010000112.1 GCA_014380545.1 Chitinophagales bacterium
GAATATGTAAAATGCGATGTGTATTTTCCTGTACCGGCAAACTGATAGAGGGAACAGTAAATGAACCTGTTGTAATTCCCTTGTCAAGATAATTTAGTAGTTTAAAGGTTACATCTTCACTAATATTCATTTGAGCTTCTTCTGTTGAGCCGCCAATATGCGGTGTAAGAATAACATTCGGTAAATTTTGTAACACCGTTGAAAACTTTGATCCATTTTTTTCAGGCTCCTCCGGAAAAACATCTATTGCTGCACCGCCGAGTTTTTTATTTTTAATAGCAATTTTCATTGCGTCAAGATCAACAACATTTCCCCTGGAATAATTAATTAAAATACAGCCGTTTTGAATTGTGTTGAATTCCTGTGTGCCGATCAAATTTTTTGTATCTGTATTTTCAGGAATATGCAGTGAAATAATATTAGACGACTGTAGTAATTCCTTTAATGTGCGAACAGGTTTTGCATTACCAAGCGGCAATTTAGGTTCTACATCATAATATATTACCTGCATACCTAATGCTTCTGCTAAAATTGAAACTTGTGAACCAATATTTCCATAACCAATCAACCCAAGTATTTTTCCTCTTAATTCAAAGCTGCCGGCTGCATCTTTCATCCATGTTCCTGCATGCGCAGCATTATTTTTTTCAGGTATTTTTCTGAGGAGAATAATTGCCAAACCAATAACCAATTCGGCAACAGATCTTGTATTTGAATATGGTGCATTAAAAATAACTACACCATTTTGGTTAGCAGTATGTAAATCAACCTGGTTTGTTCCAATGCAATAACATCCTGCTGCTAATAATTTATCTGCTTTATTTAATACATTTTTTGAAAGTTGTGTTTTACTTCTTATCCCAAGCAGATGAATATTCTTAATTTCTTTAGCCAATTCTTTTTCTGATAATGCTTCTTTAATTTTTTTTACATTCGGGTATCCCGCAGCTTTGAATTCTTTTACAGCATTATCAGAAATATTTTCAAGTAAGAGAATATTTATTTTTTCTTTTGGATAAGATGTGAGCTTCATTATTTTTAATAAACTTATTTTAGTATAACAAATCTCCCCTGCTTTATTTCACCTGTTTCCAAATCTTTCACACTAAACAAATAAATCCCCTGTGTAATTGTTTGTTTGCTTTCACTTAATATATCCCATGCATGTTCACCTCCGCTAAAAATTCTTTCATCGCTTTCACCTGCATAAGTTTGAAACCAGTCAATATCTTCTCCTGAATATGTTGCAGCATCATGGTTTATTTCAGCAACTATATCACCGCCTAAAGTAAATATTGTTATCGTTGATCTTGCGGGAAGATTATAAAAGATAATTTTTTTTGTGGTTGAATTACTTCCATCCCATGCAGCATTTAAACGATAGGGGTTTGGATACACACCAATTTCAGGAGAAGTATTATTTATTTCAGTTGCAGATGTGCCGGGAAAAACCCTTACAGCATTTTCTACAAAAGATGATTCCAGGCTTTCAATGTTTAATGCAGGATCACCGGTATCAAAAGCTGTGAGAATAATTAAATATTGCCAGCCATTTAAAACGTTATCTAAAGTGTATCTATAATAAAATGTATCTTCCTCTATTATCTCCGGGGTTGTTAATTCGATAAAATCAAACCCGTTGTTATATCCTATTGCATTCCCTGGCTTATCCCATTGGGCTATAATGTTTGCATCGTTTATCATATCCAGATTAAAGTCATCACCAACTTTTGTCCGATA
>JACMJP010000113.1 GCA_014380545.1 Chitinophagales bacterium
ACTATTATTTTTTTTAAATATTAAATTAAAACATTATGATTTTATACTTACAAATAATCTTCTTATACTTTAAGGTGGCACTCAATTTTTCATAGTTAACTGTAGAGCAAAAAATTCAGCGGGCAAGAACTATCGTTTTAATGATGACGGGCAACCCGAATTTCCCCACACCAACACCAACACTTGCTTCTTTTAACACAGCAATAAATACTTTGGAAACAAGGTATGATAATTCGCTGGATGGAGGCAAGGTTAAAAAGCAACAAATGTATACTGCCTTAAAAATTGTGAATGATATGATGGGCGAACTGGCTGCCTATGTGCAGGCGGAATGTAATAACGACAATTTAATTATCCTGAGCAGTGGCTTTGATGTTAAGAAAACTGCCGAGCCGGTAGGCCCTTTAACTGCTCCGGCAAATATGCGGGCAAAACAGGGCAGCGTATCAGGAACACTTTCATTCAGATGGACGCCGGTTAAAAATGCATTGGGTTATATTTTTGAATATACAGAAAACCCGATAGGCATCACACCCTTGATAAAAATTGAAGGTGTTACAAAAGCAAACCAAATTGTTGATGGCTTAACAAAGGGAAAGGAATACTGGGGGAGGGCCGCAGCAATAGGTGTTGCAGGAATAACAAATATGAGTGATCCGGCAGTGGCAATGGTTATATAAACAGGAGTACCTGCAGGCAAATAAAACCTCACTGCCCGGTGAGGTTTTTATTTTATAGTATGATGCATTACGCAATACCGTAATTTACTATTGCAAATTCTGTTTTATAATTATTTATATCCACCACTTCATATATGAAGCTGTAGCAGATTACAGCCAGAAAGTTTTTCACTTTTAATTTTTTCTCATGCGGCCTTTGTGGCTGTTTATTGTTTGAATATTCAATTGCATGTGTGCGGCTATTTGTTTTGAGGATATACCGGTTATAGCCAGGTTTAATATTGCATTTTCCTGTTTGGTAAACAGTTTTTTCCCTTTCCTGTGCAGGGATTCATGATAAGTGTGCATTGTTTTTTATTTGGTTGCCCAAATATATTTTCTATTATAATTCCTGAAAAGCCAAAATTCATAGGATTATTAAACGTCTGGCGCTCATATACTTTTAATTATAATATGTATTTCTGCCGCAGGTATTTAAGGGAGGAGGCTTCAGTACAGGGAGCTTATAATTTGGCTTTTAAATTTTTTGGGGAAATATTAAGGTGATATTATGTTTTTATAAGAGTAGCAATTTTATTTTATAAACACTTATCTTAGGGCACTTAAATATTTACTATGAAAATGAAACCACACTTGCTCACCTGTATTGGTATTTTGTTTTTTGTTTTAACATCATTTTCTCAAACTGCTCCGGAAATTGAATGGCAGAATACGATAGGAGGAGCTTCAAGTGATATATTAACTTCTATTCAGCAAACTTCAGATAATGGATACATTGCAGGCGGATATTCTTATTCCGGTCACTCCGGTGATAAAAGTGAGTCAAGCAAAGGGGGTGCAGATTACTGGATAATTAAACTCGACGTTTCCGGGAATATACAATGGCAAAAAACAATTGGAGGAAGCAATAACGAAGATATTTACAGCTTACAACAAACGCCTGATAATGGATATCTTCTCGGTGGCTGGTCTACTTCCGGCATAAGTGGGGATAAAACTGAAGCAAATATAGGCGGGGCCGATATATGGATCGTAAAACTTGATTCCACAGGCAATATTATGTGGCAAAATTCAATTGGCGGTACTGGGAATGATTACATAAATTACATTGAACCAACTCCAGACAATGGATATATTGTTGCGGCAAATTCAAATTCAGGAATAGGAGGTGATAAAACAGAAATTCATTATGGATTCTCTGATTACTGGGTTATTAAATTAGATTCTGCCGGGAATATGGTTTGGCAAAATACGATTGGAGGTGATAAGGATGATTATTTACGAAGTATAAAGTATACCGAGGATGGAGGATATTTTTTGGGAGGTTATTCAATGTCCACAATAAGTGGTGAAAAAACAGCATCAAAAATTGGATTATATGATTATTGGATCATGAAATTAGATTCTCTTGGAAATATTTTATGGCAAAAAACTATCGGAGGCGGTGTGAATGATGAAATAACCTCGATGATAGAAACATATGATCATAATTATATTCTTGCAGGTGTTTCAAACTCCGGCATAACAGGAAATAAAACAGAAGCATCCCGGGGCGAATATGATTATTGGATTGTAAAGGTTGATACTGCAGGAAATATTTTATGGCAAAAAACGATTGGGGGTAATGAATATGATATTTTATTATCTATTGATAAAACTTCGGACTGTAATTATATTTTAGGGGGATATTCTGAATCAAGTATATCCGGAGAAAAAACTCAGCCAAATTCAGGATTGGAAGATTATTGGTTAATTAAAATTGATGAGTCCGGAAATATAATATGGCAAAGTACGATAGGTGGAAGTGGCAGCGACTATTTATGGAGTCTTAAAAACACTTTTGATGGTGGTTATATTGCAGGTGGATATTCTTCTTCAGGAATATCAGGAGATAAGAGTGAAGCTAACATTGGATTTACAGATTATTGGATAATAAAACTCCATCTAGAAGAAATAATTTGCTCAGTTACTTCATCTATTACCCCCGCCGATACTACAACATTTTGTGTGGGTGGTAATGTAACATTAAATGCTCCTGTTGATAGTAGCTATACTTATCAATGGAAAAAGAACGGAGTAAATATTTCAGGAGCAACAAGCTCAAGTTTTACTGCAAATAATACAGGTAATTACCAGGTATATATAAGCAATGGAAGTTGTGATGACCTTTCAGATTCTTTGTTAGTTGTAAAAAACCCAAAACCAGCATCCACAATTACAAATCTTGATGCAACAAACGATCTGTGTTTTGATAGCTCCATTAAATTAAAAGCAAACGGAGGATTGGGGTATAGCTGGCAATGGTATAAAGGAGCAACAGCTATAAGTGGTGCAGCAAGCGCAGCATATCTTGCAACTACCATTGGAAATTATAAAGTAAAAGTTACGAATAGTTTTGGTTGCTTTAAAATG
>JACMJP010000114.1 GCA_014380545.1 Chitinophagales bacterium
TGACAGATTAGGATTAATATTTATGGCTGATGCAGGTTATAATCCAAATGAAGCAGTTGCATTTTGGCAACGAATGAGTAGTACCCAGGGATCATCAATTCCTGAATTTTTAAGTACACATCCGAGTGATGCCACAAGGATAAATAATATTAAGGATGTATATCTCCCGGAAGCAATGAAATACTATAAACCCTCAAAATAATAAATAGTAATTTAAAATTGGGTCTTTCAAATATAAACACTCAATTTTGAACCTATCATGCCGGCACACAAAGTAACCATATGGGAAAAAATACTTAGTTATTTTGTAGACATAAAAATTGAGACCGTTTATAGCGAAGTAAATTCATCTCTTGATGTTGTGCTCGTAAAAGGCAGATTTCAACTCAACTCTGCCAATGCTACTTATTCATATGAAGACCTATACAACTCTTATGGATCAGCATTGAAAAAGATTTCTTCCTTTATTGCAGGAAGTGAAGACAAAAAAGAAAAAGTTCAGTCAGTTTTAGTTTTGGGATTAGGTTTAGGAAGTATTCCTTATATGCTGCAAATAAAATATGACGTTGATTGTGTGATAAATTGTGTTGAAATAGATCCGGTTGTAATAAACCTTGCTGAAAAATATTACCCGAACAAAACAGGCCTGCACAAATTACTTGTTGATGAAGCGGATGCTTACGATTGGGTATTAAAAAATGAAAAGAAATTTGATCTTATAACTGTTGATCTTTTTGTTGATAGAAATGTTCCGAAGAAACTACACCGCAAAGAATTTATAGAAGGTTTAAAAAAAGCTGTTGCAGAAAATGGGATTATATTATTTAGCAGGTTAAAAAGCAACAAAGATCTTGAATACATTTTATGGGATAATTTATTTGAAGTATTTAAAGGTGGTGAGGATATTGAAACTATGGGAAATGCAATTTATTACTGGAAAAACAAGTAGCATGGCTTATTTGTACCTTTACTTCTGTGATAGGAAAAGACATTTTTCATGCAGCCAATTTATTAAAACAGGGAGATGTTGTAGCAATTCCTACAGAAACAGTTTACGGGCTAGCGGGTAATGCTTTTAACACAGATGCAGTATTAAAAATATTTACTGTAAAAAACCGCCCGCATTTTAATCCGCTTATCGTTCATACAAATACTATAGAAAAAATAGAATCATTTATTACTTCTTTCCCGCAGGAATTAAAAAAACTCGCATCATTGTGGCCCGGACCAATTACAATTTTGTTGCCGAAATCAAATAAAATTCATGATCTAATAACTGCAGGAGCTGCACATGTAGCAGTTAGGATTCCAAATCATCCGCTCACACTTGAATTATTATCAAATTTAGATTTTCCTTTATGCGCACCAAGTGCAAATCCATTTGGCTATATAAGCCCTACAACAGCAGTACATGTTGAAAAACAATTAGGCGATAAAATTTCTTATATATTAGATGGCGGACAGTGTGATGTAGGTATTGAATCTACAATTATTAAATTAAATATAAATAACAAAATAGAAATACTAAGAACAGGAGGAATTCCTACAGAACAAATTGCTTCCATAACAGGTTACCAGCCTGAAATAGAAGTTTATTCGGAAAGACCTGATGCCCCTGGTATGTTAAAAAGCCACTACTCTCCATCTATTCCATTAATTATTGGCGACATCAACACTTTACTTGAAAATTACAACACTAAAAAAATTGCTTTGCTCAATTTTAATAAACCCGTACAGCATGCATCTGTAATTTTTCAAATAACATTATCACCAAAAGGAAATTTGAATGAGGCAGCGACTAATTTATTTTCTGCACTGCATGAACTTGATGCAAGCAATGCAGAAATAATTATTGCTACCCGGGTTCCGGACATAGGAATAGGAAAGGCCATAAACGACAGGTTAATGCGGGCTGCAGCCAACAAACATTTCTAATGAATTTATCAATTGTTATATCTGAACAATATGAGTTTTAAAAATGCTACTTTTGCATAATAAAAACTCCTCTTTATGAATTGGCATGGTTTTTCAACAATGAGGTCAATATTATTAAAAACAATAAAAAACAATACAATGAAAAAAGTAACATTTATTCTCTTATTAGCCGGAACAATATTATTTAGTAATGTTCAGGCCCAAATTGACAGAGGTGGAGAAACCACTTCTAAAAAAGAAACAGGAAAGGATATGCCT
Organism: Chitinophagales bacterium; assembly: GCA_014380545.1. GTDB lineage: Bacteria > Bacteroidota > Bacteroidia > Chitinophagales > BACL12 > JACMJP01. Next base: position 2,194 of record JACMJP010000114.1, read on the forward strand.
GTTGATCCAAAAAAGGATAACCCGGATAAGGCCGATGTAGAAAAGAAAGCAAAAGAAATGGCTGCTGATTGGACCAAAATGATGGATGATAAACTAAGCTTATCAGCTGATCAGGAAAAGAAAGCCATGACTGTGAATATGAAATATGCAAAGCAGCTTGTTGAATTAAAAATGAAACATCATAATAATCCCGGTGCAAGCGAAGCGGCTATTAAAACAGAGAAGGATCGAATTACAGAAGCCCGCTTAAAAGAATACAAAGGTTTCTTAAATAAAGAACAAATGGCAAAATTTAATGAGCACCGCAGCGATTTAAAAGAAGATAAGATGAGTAAAGAAGAAAAAAAGGAGAAAATAGAAAACATGACTCCGGAAGAAAAAGAAAAGCTGAAAGCTGAAAAAGAAAAGAGAAAAGCTGAAAAATCTTCAAACTAATTATCACTTATTATAAAATAAAACCTCCCGAATCGGGAGGTTTTTTTATTTGTGGTCGTTGCGATTTTATTTATTTTTTATCACCCATGCATCAGCAATTCCGGTATCATCTGCAAAAACCTTTCTGTATTTTACAAGGTTTTCACCCACAGGAATTTCAACAGCAACCATAAAAAGATCATTCTTTTTAATGACATAAGCCGTATATTTTTTTTGCTGAAGAATATTTATTACTTCTTCTGTATATGCCTCTTTACCAAAAGCGCCAGCAATAATAGAAAAAGCTGATTCAGGTTTTTCTTCCTCTACAGAAGCAATTGTAATAACTTTATTTTCTGAAGCAGTAATTTCTTCACCATTATCATTTAGCTGGAATGTATCCACGGGAATTTGTACTGCCCTGTAATTGCGAACAAATAAA
>JACMJP010000115.1 GCA_014380545.1 Chitinophagales bacterium
CCTTCATAAATTTGTACCTTACTTGCAGTGAAGCGTTCTATAAAAAAGGGAGTTCCAATTTTATTGAAACTCCCTTTTAAATATTTATTTTTTATCAATTACAAACCACCGTATTTATCATAAAATGATTTTACTGTATTAAAATATACATCTTTATTACTCATGTATGTTTGATCGTTTGTAACACCCGGTACAGTGTAGATTATGGTTACTTTTTTCTTCAGTGCTGCAATAGCGTCAATATCAGCAGGTGTTGAATATTCTCCATTGGCACCTACAATTAATAAGATACCACGAAGATGGTCACCTTTTTCAGTTAAAGCATTTATAGGTTCTATTAAAGCCTTATCATAAGCAATCGGCATAAATAATTTACCACCGGTTTTTGTTGCATATCTTTTTTCTACCGTTTCAAGAGTTGTATAAGGCGAATCTGCAATAACACGATAAACCTTAGGGCTATTTGCTCCAACACCCAGCGCTAAACCACCGCCTATTCCTTTTCCAAATACGTCAATGGAATAGGTAGCATAATATTTTTTGACAAAATCAACCGTTGCATTTAAATCGGTAGCAAATTGTGCATAGATATAAAATTTGTTACTCACATTAAATTCATCACTTTTTCCATAGCCCCTGTAATCAAACATAAACACATGAAAATTTTGTCCCAGAAATACACCTGCATAGTCCATCATATAACTCATATTTCCCTGACCATCTCCTGCAATAATAATTGCCTTCTTACTTGTTTTATCATTTGGTATTAAATGCCATCCAAATAAATTCACTGGTGTATTATCAGATTTTTTATCTGGCGTTTCAATTTTTATTTCTTCAAATTTTAATCCGTAGTCAGCTGGTGTAATTGGATAATCTTTTTCTGCTAATAAGGTAATTGCTGATTGCGCAAAAGTGTTTGCAGAGATTATAATAAGTGTCGCAATGCTTACAAAAAATTTCATCATGTAAAAATTTATTTTAAAGTGTTTAGTAAATAATTCAAAGATAGATGCGCTGTGTGCCAAAATTAGTGCCCCAAAAATAATTGTTTGCTTTCAGGGATTTATGTTTGCTCAAAAAAAATGACTAACTTTTAGCTTCTGTTTGTTCCATCAAATTAACATTGATAACAAACAGGGTTAATTTTACTTTTTATATTTCATGATGTTTCAAACAGATACATATCGTCATAAAGGAATGCGCAATAAATTAGTTGAGATTGTTGAACGCAAAGGAATTACAAATAAAAAAGTGCTGGAAGCAATAGGCAAAGTACCCAGGCATTTATTTTTTGATCCGGCATTTTTAGATCATGCCTATGAAGACAAAGCATTCCAGATAGGTGAAGGACAAACTATTAGTCAGCCATTCACTGTTGCGTATATGACTGAGTGGCTGGAAACACAACCCGGAATGAAAGTGCTTGAAGTAGGAACAGGTTCCGGTTACCAGGCCTGTGTGTTATCAGAAATGGGTGTGAAAGTTTTTTCTATTGAGCGTTTCAGGGCGTTACAGGAGAAAGCGAAAAAAATGTTACATAAACTCGGCTACATAAATATTAAAACCTTTTTCGGTGATGGGTATGCCGGTCTTCCCGCTTATGCACCTTTCGACAGGATTATTATTACAGCAGCCGCAACAGAAATTCCGCAACTTTTATTAAAGCAGCTAAAAATTGGTGGCATTATGATATTACCGCTTGGCAATGACGAGAATCAAACGATGATAAGGATGACGAAAACATCTAACAACGATTTTAAAAAAGAAGCAGGCGAGGGATTTCGTTTTGTGCCAATGCTTCCCGGCAAAGTACATTAAAATAGTTTTAACTTGAATAAAAGATAAATTTAATACAAACGAAAGTTATTGTATGAATTAGCAGACTTTCACATGACTTTGTTCAGAAAACATAGCATTTTAGTAAACATTCACTAAATTACTATAGTATTTTTGCAAAAAATATCAAGATATGAAAAAACTATTTGTAATTCTTTGTATGTTGTCAGTATCTCTTACAACATTCTCTCAAGACATGCCAGCGGAAGGTTCTTCCGGATTTGTTTTTAATGTTACGGGATTAGGATCAGTGGCATTCAATAATTACGGACAAACATTATTAGGTGGACAAAGTATCAACGACCCGCTCGGTATCTTTTTGGGCGACCCGGGTTTCCCTATTCCTATCAATAGCCTCATTCCACAAAATATTCTTTTTTATAAAAATTATATTGCTGATGATATGGCTATACGAGTAGGCTTTGGTTTAGGAAGCTACTCAGACAAACTTTTTACAGGTGATTCACTCTTTGCTGGTGGGTATTCTGAGAATACCACTAAGGCATCAAGTTTTTCAGTAGGGCTTAGTGTGGGTGCTGAAAAACACATAGGTTCGGGAGAATCAAAAATTGACCCTTATGCTGGAGCTGATCTGATGTTTGCATTTATTAACGGTATTAAATATTCCAGTGAAACGGATGTTACCGGCGAGGACTTTTCAAGTAATGAGCTTTTTGAAGTAAATTATCCTGGCGGAATGGGTATTGGTTTGGAAGTTTTATTGGGCTTCAATTATTTCTTCACAGATAATTTTGCAATTGGCGCTGAAGCAGGTCTTGGCTTCATGCATACCGGAATTGGCGGAGAATGGACAAGTGATTACTCCAGTAGCAGTACATCAGGTGGTACAACAACAACAACAAGTTCTTCTGACAGAGGAGAGATGAAGAGCTCAGGGGGAGGTTTTGGAGTAGGTAGTACTGCAGGAGTTAATGCTTCTATATTCTGGTAAATAAATTTATTTAGCATAAAGTAAATCCCGGCTTCAACCGGGATTTTTTGTGCAACTATTTTAAATGATTCTCCTTCATACAATTTGTTTCTATTAACTTTGCTCCTGCTTGCCAAAAGGCAAGCCCGCATAACAATAATTAGTATGCATACAAAAAATCAGGATATGAAAAAAAGTATTTATTTAGGTGTTTTAATTTTAACAACAACCGTATTTGTTTTTTCAGGATGTAAGAGAGGTGAAGAAGATCCCTGGCTTACATTCCATTCAAGGGATGCAAGGATGACACAACAATGGTTATTAGTTAGTCTTCAAGGAACAATTGTAGAAACCTTCGACAATGATTCTATAGTTAATACTGAATATACATTCGATGGTACAAATTTATACGAAACATCTGCCGGAGAAACAGATTCTTACGGATTCATATATAAAATGAATGTGAAAAGTAATGGCGAAATTTTTTCTGAGGAATTTAGAACGAATGCAATTGATGGAACATCGGTATCAGAAAGTTCAAGAATAGGCTTTTGGTTTTGGGGCAGTGATGATAAGAACAAATCAAGTGTAAATCTTGATCTAACCGGATTATTATCATCTTATACTAACTATGATATACCAAGACTTGCATGGAATGATATGACATTAGCTGTAAGTTCTTCTGATAACTACACTTTATCTACCGGGGAATCTTATTCTATTAATACCAACTTTGAATTAAATTTCGAAGTTGACCTTGATGCTTTAGCTCAATAATATTTTAAAAAAATCTATTTGTATTTCATAAGGGATCTGTCAAGGTCCCTTTTTTCGTCCCGGGTTTTTATGCTTTCCCGTTTATCATACACTTTTTTTCCTTTTGCCAGTGCAATTTCAATTTTGGCAAAACCTCTCTCATTCAAAAACATTTTTAATGGAATAATTGTAAGTCCTTTTTCTTTTACCTTCAATAAAAGTTTATTGAGTTCCTTTTTATTTAATAATAATTTTCTCACTCTCAAAGGCTCATGTTGCCATACTGTTGCTTGCTTAAATTCAGAAATATTTAAATTCTTGATAAATAATTCACCGCTATTAAATAAACAATATGCGTCGCCCATATTCACTTTTCCATCCCGTACACTTTTTATTTCGCTACCCCGCAAAACAATTCCCGCAACATACCGGTCTATTATTTCAAATTCGAACGTTGCTCTTTTGTTTCTGATATTTACTTCTGATTGTTTCAAACGACTTACAAATTACAATTTACAATTATTGATTTTATTTAAATATTTATTGATTCTCTCCTGGTAGCTGCCTCTGCCAACTGTTTATTGCCTACTGCACACTATTAAATATCCTTTCCACCTTCTCCTTCTTCAAAATCTTTTGCCCTGTTTTTCCTCTTGCAATTAATCTTTCTCCAACCTTTGCTTCAAAAGAACAAATTATTTCATGATTGTTTACTTCCTCCAGCTTTGCATAAAAATTAACTATATTTCCAATCAATGCCGGTGCATGATGATATATTTCTATAAATGTACCAATACCTTCCTCATCCGACTCCTTCATTTCCAATACAAATAATCTTGTACTCCATTCTGCGTCTTTAGCCAGGTGAAATGTCGCATAAAATTGGTGAACAGTTCCGGAATCGAACTCTGCCACTTCATTTACATGCACTGTTTTAGAATAGGCTTTTATGTCTCCTGTTTTAAAAATGTTCTTCATAACCGGCTTGCGAAATTACATAAATTGATGAAAGTTAAATTTTAAAATATTTAAAAAATATTTTTAGACTTATCTAAAAAAAATATATCTTTGCCGAATGAAAATAATTTTAGGCCTATGCATGGGTATCTTCTTAATAACATCCTGCGCAACAAAAAAAGAAAAAACCGAAACAGAAAAATTATATATCGTTACCACTACAGGTATGATTGGAGATGCTGTTGAAAATATTGTTGGCGATAAAGCAACAGTAGTTTCGCTGATGGGTCCGGGGGTTGATCCGCACTTATATAAAGCAACTCAGGGGGATTTAACAGAATTGCGCAGGGCAGATATTATTATTTATAACGGCTTACATTTAGAAGGAAAAATGCAGGAGATATTTGATGAACTTGCAAAAGAAAAAAAAGTATTTGCGGTTGCAGATGGAATTGATCATTCAAAATACAGGGATGTTACAATAGTTTCAGGAACAGCTACACATGACCCGCATTTGTGGTTTGATGTATTGCTTTGGAGTGAAGGAATAAATTACATCGGAGGAAAAATAGCTGAAGTTGATCTAAAAAATACGGAAACTTATAAAAACAATACGCATGCATACACAGAAAAATTAAAACTGTTAGATGCCGAAGTGAAAGAAAAACTAAATACAATACCTGCTGAAAATAGAATATTGATCACCTCTCATGATGCTTTTGGATATTTTGGAAGGGCGTATGGAATAAAAGTAATAGGGCTCCAGGGAATTTCTACTGCCGCCGAGTTTGGATTAAAAGATATTACAGATATGGTTGATCTTATTATTCAGGATAAAATAAAAGCTGTATTTGTGGAAAGCAGTGTAAGTGAAAAATCAATACAGGCTGTTGCAGAAGGATGTAAAGAAAATGGTCATGCAATAAAAATAGGCGGCACATTATATAGTGATGCAATGGGAAATAAAAATACAGCTGATGGAAATTATATCGGAATGGTAACGCATAATGTAAATGTGATTGTAGATGCGTTGAAATAAGATTTCACTTAATCAATTTGGAGTTGTAAGCCCGCATGCGGTTATAAAAAATTAAAATAAATGAATTCAGAAATAAATAATCCGGTAATAGAAGTACATGACCTAACGGTATCATACAATAAAAAACCTGCCATATGGGATATTGATTTTATGATACCTGAAGGAAAATTAGTTGGAATAATTGGTCCGAATGGAGCTGGTAAATCCACTTTAATTAAGGCAATGATGGAACTCATTCCGCACGATAGCGGCTATGTAAAATTATTTAATCAGGAGCTTGATAATGTACGGGATAAAATTGCTTATGTTCCGCAAAGGGGATCTGTTGACTGGGATTTTCCTGCAAGTGTTCTTGATATTGTACTCATGGGGCGCTATGGCAAAAGAGGAATTTTTAATCGCCTGAAAAATGAAGATAAAAAAATTGCGATGCAATGTTTGGAGAAAGTCGGTATGCAGCAATTTATTAACCGGCAGATTTCGCAATTAAGCGGCGGGCAACAGCAAAGAGTTTTTATTGCAAGAAGTTTAGCGCAGGAAGCTGATTTATATTTCATGGATGAACCGTTTGCAGGTATTGATGCAACAACTGAAAAAACAATTTTTGATCTTTTATTAAATATGCGCAGTGAAGGAAAAACAATTCTTGTTGTACATCATGATCTGCAAAGCGCATACGAATATTTCGACTGGATCATTTTATTAAATACACAACTTATAGCAGCCGGCCCGAAAGAAGAAATTTTTGTTCCGGAATATTTACAAAAAACATATGGTGGAAAATTATCCTTATTAATGAATGTCGGGCAATTACTGAGCGAAATGGAAGCACCGTTGAGAGAGAGGAAATAAATGTGCAAATAAAAAAATTATATTAAAATGAAAAAGAATAAACCACTGCTTATCATATTCATATTTATTGTTCAAAATGTTTTTGGGCAGATAGAACCAATTATTACTGATCGTCCTGATCAAACCGAAAGTGCTGCATTAGTGCCGAAAGGATATTTTCAGGGGGAGCATGGCTTCGCAATTAATTTTAATAATATAGCTAACGAATACTCTGTATTATCCTCATTGATTCGTTTTGGCATCAATAATAATTTTGAACTCCGCCTTGTAATAGACCCGCAAATAATTGCAACAGAAGTTGAAAATATTTCAGGTATAAACCCAGTTTCAATAGGCTTAAAAACGAAATTAATCGAAAATGATATTATACAATTATCACTCATAACACATCTTCAATTTTCAAAAATTGCTACAGAGGATTTTAAATCCAATTATAATGCTATAGCAACAAGGTTAACGGCTGCGCACACTCTGACAGATTTCCTTGGTATTGGTTATAACATTGGTGTGGAATGGGATGGATTCACAGGGGCACCTTATTATATTTATACATTTACAAGCGGTTTTGCCTTGGGTGAAAAATTTGGTGCTTTCATTGAACTGTTTGGAAATTTTAATGAAAGCTTCAGCGAAAATTTTGCAGATGCAGGATTTACATTTCAACCGACAAATAATTTTCAATTTGATATTTCAGCCGGAACAAATATAAATTTTGACATAGCAGATTATTTCGCATCAGTTGGTTTTTCGTACCGTTTTAATTGCACAAAAGAAAATGGATAATTTCATTCAATTCATAACATTACAGGATCCTAATGTACGATTCGTTGTTTTCGGAATGATACTCATGGGTATTGGTTCAGCAACCATCGGAACATTCGCTTTCTTACGAAAAAGAAGTTTAACGGGTGATGCAATTGCACATTCTGTTTTGCCGGGCATCTGTTTAGCTTTTATGATATTCGATACAAGAAACTTATGGGTATTGTTAGGTGGTGCATTTGTTACAGGTTGGCTTTCTATTATTTTTGTTGACCTCATCACAAAAAAATCTAAGCTAAAATCTGATGCGGCTATTGGAATTACGCTGTCTGTATTTTTTGGTGTAGGAATTTTATTATTGACATATATACAACAAACAGGAAACGCTTCACAAAGCGGATTAAATAATTTTTTATTCGGCAAAGCAGCGGCGATGTCGCCTGATGATATCAAAACGATGGGGATTGTTAGCTTCATTTTAATTGTTGCA
>JACMJP010000015.1 GCA_014380545.1 Chitinophagales bacterium
TCGAAACTAGGATTAGGTACAAGATTTATTTGGGAAAATAAAAATGTATTTAGAGAGACAACAATAATTAAGAATAGAATTTTCATCTAGGTAATTACTTGGTTAATTTTTCTTTCAACTAAATTACAACATTTGTAATTTAATGAAGAAAATTTTCTATGGGTGAAGAATATATTTGACCTTGCATAAGGGATAGTAGTGAAAATCCTTTTTTGTTTTCAAAAAAGATTGTAACGGATAGCCCGACCCCTTTGCGTTTTCGCATTGGTGTTATGCCCAAAAATCCCCTCAGTTGTCCGTAGTTTCCTAAAAATATAAATAGAACGTTTGGCGGTCCCGATAGCTATCTGGATGCATCTCCGTCATTAATGGTTTTGTAGTTTGTAACTACATACTCTTTTCTATTCCCACATAGTCAATCGCAGAAGACTCTGTGGATTTTGTGTATTATATTGTATGAAGCAAGGCTTTGCAATATCCATTTTTAAAAATAGGTAATAAAAAAAGGGAATGTAATCCTTGTAGCTGATTACTTTCTAAAATTTGGGCAAAATTTTACATGCGTTCATGATGCAAAACTCCAATGAAATAAAATCACTTCAGTCAGGAAATATTTGTGAAAACTTTGCTCGTCCATTGTGATAATATATTTGGAATTTTCGCTATAAATATTAATTTTAAAAAAAATACATACTATGAAAAAATCTCTTAAAAGTTTAGCTGCATTTACAGCGATTATATTTACAGGAATTTGTGCATTCCCTCAGGCAAATAAAACTCTTTCAAATCTTGAATCACCAACAACAATAAATCAAAGTCTTTTACCAAATACAGATAATAATAAAAACATTGGTTCTGAAAGCAAATCATGGAAAAATATTTATTTAGATGGCTCAATACAATTGGATGGCAACCGCTTTATTACCAATCCTGCCGGTAATATCTTTGTGGGTAAGCTTGCAGGAAATACTACTATGACCGGAACTAGAAATACGGTAGTCGGTAATTATTCGGGACACTTATTAACTACCGGGTATCTTAACACATTTATTGGCGATTCTGCAGGTTATTCAACAACAAGCGGTATTCAAAATACATTTGTGGGTAGTTATTCGGGTTACGCAAATACATATGGTGGATACAATTCGGCTTTTGGTAGCCAGGCACTTTATTCCAATATAACTGGCTCAATAAATTCAGCTTTTGGAAGAATTGCTCTATATTTTAATGAGTCGGGTGTATCCAATTCAGCTTTTGGTCACTCGGCACTTAATGCCAACATAAGCGGTTCTCAAAATTCTGCCTTTGGAACCTATGCACTTAATGAAAATACAGAAGGTTATTTTAATTCCGCAGTTGGGAGCTATTCTCTTTATGATAATACGACGGGTCAATACAATTCCGCTGTTGGAGGTTTGGCCGGAAGTAATAACCTTACTGGTAATTTCAACACTTCTGTGGGTTATAGAGCAGGTGATTCAGTTGTTTCAGGTTCTAATAACACCTGCGTTGGAGCATACGCTGATATTTATGGTGTAGCATATACAAACTCTACAGCTATTGGTTATAATTCAGCGGCAACCGCAAGTGACCAGATCCGTATTGGTAGCAGTAGTGTAACTTCAATAGGAGGATATGTTGAATGGACAAACCTTTCAGATGTTCGATTTAAGAAGAACATAAAAGAAAACGTTTCAGGCATAGAATTCATTAATAAGCTTCGTCCGGTAACTTACAACCTTGACCTAAAAAAAATAAATGCTTTTATAGGCTTAACTAATGAAGAGTCAGAAGAGGTACTTAAAATAAGCGAAAAAGAGAAAATAGTTTATAGCGGTTTCATTGCGCAGGAAGTAGAAACTGTTGCAAAAGAAATCGGTTATGATTTCAGTGGTGTGGATGCACCAAAAAATAAGACAGATATGTATGGTTTGCGGTATTCAGAATTTGTTGTTCCGCTTGTAAGGGCTGTGCAGGAATTGGATTCAATGTATAGCAGCCTTCAGTCTGAGAATGAACAATTAAAAAAACAAATTGCGCAATTAAATGACGCTGTATTTGGAAATAATATAAATCACGGAACAATTCAGCATAAAATTTCAGATCCTGAATTTAGCATGCCGTTTCTCGACCAAAACATTCCCAATCCATTCAATAATTCAACAATAATTCCATTTCGTGTTCCGCAGGATTGCAGGAGTGCAAGCATAATGATAATTGATATAAGCCATGGAAAAATAATTACAGTTCTTCCGGTCTCATGTGAACAAACTTATATAAGTTTTGAAGCAGACCAATTGACGGGGGGTGCATATACTTATTCATTAATTGTTGATGGCAATGTGGTTGCAAGTAAAGAGATGGTATTAGCTAAATAACTTTTCTAATTTATTAATGAACCCTGGAAATTCAAACAAAACCGATTAAATGATATGTGAAAAAGTATTTCAAAAATTTGCCCTCCAGAAAAACATATTTCCTCTATCGGTCGGTGTCTGCACCGACAGAAATAAAGAGCGGTGGCAGGTGGAGACACCAGCCACTAGAGAAATTTTAAAAAACATAAGCAGCTGTAACATTATATGAAGAAATATCGAAATGACGTCCTCCTTTTGAAAGACAGTAATTTCTATTGTAAAATATATTCATTGCAAAATGATCAAAACATAAAACTCCAATACCGAGTGCATAACCTATTTCATATTTGTAAATATCATTATAAGGCGTATCATAATGGATTTCACCGGGGCTTCCAGTAGAATAAAAAGCCTGTGATGTATGCAATTGTTCTACTTTCAGTCTGTAGGCATGTGAAAACCCTGCATAAATGAAAGGAGCCAACGAATTAAAATTATATTGATATTGAATAGCAGTTATCAGCTTAAGATATTGCAGTGAGAAAGTGTATTCATGATGTATTGTATATCCCGGACCTGGTTCATCAACAATTGAATTCACTTTAAGGCTGTTGTAAAAAAACGCAGTGTACATTGACCAGTATCTTGAACTTTTGGGAAAAAAAATATTCCCTGAAATACCTGCTGTAAGATCATTTGAAGCTATAAAATCAGCATTTGAGATTGTTAGACCTTCAATATTTGCAGTTGTGAAATGTGAGGTGCTGAATCCTACGAATATGCCGGGTTTAAAATACGTTGTTTCTTTTTCCGCTATATAATCAGTATCATATTTCATGCATTTGTTATATTCTAAAATATAATTTGTGAGATCGCTTTCCTCATATTCTATTTTTTCTGGTTTTCTTGCA
>JACMJP010000116.1 GCA_014380545.1 Chitinophagales bacterium
AATACTCCTTTCTGCATGATAAATCATATATTATTTTATAAGGAACCCCTGCATATAAGCTATCATCATGTATCCAGTCTGAAAAACCAAATCGTGATTTTTGAAAAACTTTTAATTCAATGGTATCAAGGAATGCATAATCTGTATAATTGTAATTAAGATTTACTGTATCAATAGTTCTCAAGGTATCTGTTTCAGAAATACCTTCAATTTCCTGCCACAATGTTCTTATTGCTGTATATTCAACATGATCCGTATAATCAGTTTTTGTTAAAATAAAGTATTTCTTAAGTGTGAGAATATAATCTTCTCCGGAGAGGCTTTCTTCTTTTATATGGAATTCATGCCCCAAAGAAAAATCAAAAGCATTTTGTGAGTGTACGTCTACATAATTTGTATCAGGATCAGTGATGCCTCTTAATATCATTGCAGGCTCAGGATTAGGAAAATTATCGAAAGGCCAAAACTCTACAAGCCCATAATTTTTAGTAAGATCCAGTTTTGTATTATTAGGGAAAACATCGGGAAGAGGAGATCCTGCTTCTGTTAAAACATTTAATTGAATTCTGTAAAGGCTATCAAAAATGCCAGGCAGGATTCCTAAATAATCTTTACCTGTTACATAGGCTTTTACGTAGCTATTATCGGGAAATTTATAAACTTTCCATTGTTCGGTAACAAATAGTTTTGTTTTAATAAATATGCTATCCCCGTTTGCATTGAAAAAAATATGTGTTGCATCTGTATCATTTTTTATGATCATTTTTGTTCCAAATGCGGTAGTATCATTTGCGCAAATTGGAGTTTCAGTTGTGTCTAACAGTTGATTAAAATAATAAATTGTATCTGGTCCTTCGGTAGCTATTGAATCTACTTTCGCAAATAAAAAATAGTTTTGAAATTCAGCCGTATCAATTTTTGTAAAGGTACTTACCGTGTTCGGGTCAATGACTCTATAATTCTGACCAAAACAAACACTTGCAGAAAAAAAAATTATAAATAAAAATAGTTTTTTTATGAAAATCATAACTTGTTTACTTGTATTAAATTATAGCTCTTACTTTTACATCAAAAATAAACCTTCAATCAGTAACATTTGTAATTCTTTAAACATAAAATGTTGAAAAAAGAATATTTTTCTACGCAAAAGCATTTTCCCCTCACAGATTTCAATACATTCCATGTTCCCGTTACTGCAGCGCTTTTCACTTCTGTTCAATCAATTACTGATATTATAGGGCTTTTTAAGGCCGATGTGTTTGTTGAAAGTAAGATATTGATTCTTGGTGGGGGAAGCAATATTCTTTTCACAAAAGATTTTGATGGTATCGTTATTAAAAATAACCTACAGGGAATATCAATTATACGGGAAGATGATAACCATTGTTGGGTGAAATGTGCAAGCGGAGAGATATGGCATTCAATTATTATGTATTGTGTTGAAAGAAATTTGGGAGGTATTGAAAATCTTTCTCTCATTCCCGGAACAGTTGGGGCTGCACCCATTCAAAATATCGGTGCATATGGTGTAGAATTAAAAGATGTATTGGAGGAAGTTGAAAGTATTGACATTGAAACAGGAGAAACAAAAATATTCACGAATGCAGATTGCAAATTTGGATATCGGGATAGCATTTTTAAAAATGAATTGAAGAATAAATATTTTATTACAAATGTTTTATTGAAATTAAATAAACACCCTGAATTTCATATATCCTATGGTGCAATTCAGCAAACGTTGGATAAAATGGGAATTACTGAACTGTCAGTAAAAACAATTTCAGATGCCGTTATACATATTCGGAAAAGTAAATTACCTGATCCGGCTGTGCTAGGAAATGCAGGTAGTTTTTTTAAAAATCCCACGATCAGTAAATCGCAATATGAAATCTTAAAAAAAGCATTTAGTGATATTCCGGGTTATAAAGTTTCTGATTCTGAGGTTAAAGTTCCTGCAGGCTGGTTAATAGAACAATGTGGATGGAAAGGAAAAAGAGTAGGCAATACCGGGGCACATAAAGATCAGGCTTTAGTATTAGTTAATTACGGAAACGCTACAGGAAAGGAAATTTACAATCTTGCAATGGAAATAAAGGAAAGCGTAATGAAAAAATTTGGTATTGAAATAAACCCTGAGGTGAATATTATTTAAATGAGTGATGAGCTTGGTCTTTATAAATTCCCGGCTCTAATTTTATTTCTTGTTTCTAAATTTCAATTCTTCTCTTTCGAATTTTATTTTTTCTTTCGCATCATCTCCATCATGTCCCACATTTGTTTCGGCACTTTCTCAAGCATATTAAATTCACCTGCACCTTTCAGCCATTCGCCTCCATCAATGGTAATTACTTCTCCGTTTACAAATCCTGCATAGTCTGAAATTAAATATGCAGCAATATTTGCTAATTCCTGGTGATCACCAATCCTTCCTAACGGAATTTTTTTTGTTAGGTCAAATTCCTCTTTCATATCCGGTGGTAATAATCTGCTCCATGCCCCTTCAGTTGGAAATGGTCCCGGTGCAATTGCATTTAACCGTATTCCATATTTTCCCCATTCAACTGCTAATGATCTTGTAAGAGCAAGCACACCGGCTTTTGCGCATGCACTCGGAACAACATAACCGCTGCCTGTCCATGCATATGTTGTAACAATGCTCATTACATTTCCTGCAATTTTATTTTCTATCCAATATTTTCCAAGCGCAAGTGTGCAGTTATAACTTCCTTTTAATACAATGTCAACAACACTGTCGAATGCACGGTGACTTAACCGTTCAGTCGGCGAAATAAAATTTCCCGCAGCATTATTTACCAGCACATCTATTTTTCCAAAAGAAGTAATCCCTTCCTTTAAAACATTTTCCACCTCTTCATAATTGCGCACATCGCATTGCACTGCCAAACATTTTGCTCCCGTTTCTTTTGACAATTCTTCTGCAGTATTTTTAATTACGTCTAATTTTCTGCTTGATATAATTACATTTGCGCCGAGCTGTAAAAAATATTTACTCATACTTTTTCCAAGTCCTGTTCCGCCACCAGTAACTAAAACTGTTTTTCCCTTTAAAGCTCCGTCCCGGAGCATTGGTTGCTTATACATAATTGAGGTTTATTAATAATTAAATTCTATTTCCGATTTTTGCGGATAAAAATAAGGAAAATAAAATGCATCAACATACAATAAAAGTAAGGGGTTTCCACTGCGATATGTTCGGACATGTAAATAATGCACGGTATCCTGAATTCTTAGAGGAAGCAAGATGGGAATGGCTTAATAGTGTAACAACTTTCGATTATTTTGAGAAACATAACATGAGTTTTGTTGTAGTGAGTATTACAATCCATTACAGGTATCCCAGTGTGTTGAATGATGAATTAAATGTTTCGGTTGGAATAAAAAATATTGGCAACAGAAGTGCAACTGTTCACCAGGATGTAATTCGAAATGCAGATAATAAACTCATTGCAGAAGCAGATGTAACATTTGCGATGATAGATAATACAACAGGAAAATCTATTCCGTTGGATGAAACGATGAAGGCGATATTAACTGCTTAAGATATTACTTCACTTTTTTATTAGCTTGGCTCCAAATAAAGTATCACCACCTTCTTTTGAATATTGAAAATATTTTTGGGTTTCTAATTGCAAAGGAAAATTTTCTGAAAAGTATTGTATGTTATTTTCATTTTCATCAGCATAAGCAGAACATGTTATGTAAATGAGGGGACTTCCTTTTTTTAATTTTTGAATGGCATTTGAAATAATTTTTCTTTGTTTCAATACATAATCATTTAATATTTCTTCAGTAAAAAACGATAGCCATTCGGGTGCTCTGCTCCATGTTCCGGAACCACTACAGGGAACATCTGCAATAATCCCATCAAATAATTCATAATTATTTAAAGCAGCAATTGAAGATTCTTCTGACAGATCCAATTCAATACTTTTATAATTGATGAAATTTATTTTCTTTAAACGGTCATCCAGATTTTTCAAAATGGTTCTTCTTGCATCGCTTGCAAGCAATTGAATATTTTCTTCTTTATCAATTAATGATAATGATTTACCTCCCGACCCTGCACAGCAATCCCACCAATAATCATTATCTTCAGGTTTGAAAAGTTCAGCAACTTTCTGTGAAGCAATATCCTGAATTTCAAAAAAACCTTTTTCATAACTTTCCAATCGATCTAATGGATAATTTTCTTTAAAAAGAATTATGTCTTTTCCTGCAATAGTATAATTGTATTTATGCGTTTTTAATTCATGGATAACAGCTTCATAGTATTTGCTTCTGCATCTTATCCAAATCCCGGACTTTCGCATATGGCTATGCAGGAATTCTGTTTTTTTTACAGAGTGAGAAATATGACCATAAAGCGGAAAATAATTTTCTCCTGAAAATTCCAAATATGTTTTTATATCATTTGTTGTTGTTTGTATTTTAGTGATCCAGTATTTATAAAAGTCTTTTGCAAGTGACTCTTGTGCAGATGCAAATGTAATTGCAGCTCTTATATCTTCTAACTTTCTTTCTCCTTTTAAACGAAAATAATTAAAAACAAGGGCAGATAATAATTTCCGGTCTTTTGAACCCATGTTCGTGTGCATTCTGAAATATTGTTTTAAATATTTATGCAGCGGCGCACTGTTATTAAAATGTGCAATAACTTCTTCCGCTTTTTTCATCTGGGTCTCCTGCCACATATCACTTAATATTGCTTTACTATCTTAGCACAAACATACAATATGAAAACAAGCATTCTGTTTTTCGCAATTCTCATTTTCAGACTACAGGGATTTTGTCAGGTTTATATGTACGGTGGTGGAGGCGTTAGCGGAGCCATATATTCATCTTCTATTTTAAAAGATATTTTTGAGCATTATAATTCAGATGATAATTATGATGTAATTGAAAGGCTTGAAGGCCCTATTTTTCTTAAAGGCTTTAATCTGGAGCTTTCTTTTTTTGAAGACTGGGCTTCCACCTCTACACTCGAATTTTATACCGATAAGATGTCTGGAAGCAGAAGTGATAATGTACTTGGTATTATTACAAATGATATCAGGTTTATGCATTTGAATTTCAGATATGGTTTAGGTCTGCCTGTTACTGATGAAGAAGAATTTTCATTGTATAGCGGTCTCGAATTTGCAACCGGATTGCAGACTATTGGTCAGAAAAAATCCATTGATAACAGCTTTGTTGAAGATTATGAAAATATTTATTTTAACGGTCAGTATGGATTAGGTGCTTTTTCTGATGGCATCTTTAAAATGAATGATTTTCTCTGCCTTTCTGTAAGGCCTTATGTTACTGTTTACTTTCAACCCACAGACCTTTTTGGAATAAGTGAACCTGTACTGGAATGGAGTTATTATGATTATGAGCAACCTGAATTTTCTGTACAGGTTATTTATGGGGTTAGTGTAGCATTTGCTTATGCAGATTATTAAATATCTTTTATCTCATCAGCAGTATAAAAAAAAGACAATGCACCTGAAGGGCATTTGTTTACCTGTTCTACAATTTCAATTGTTGACGCTTCTTCTGCATTTATCCACGGTCGGGTCCTATTATTAAAAACCCGGGGTAAACCTCTTACACAATTTCCGGAGTGAATACATAATTTCGGCTGCCATACTATCGTTACCTCACCGTTCGTATAATGTAATTTTTCTACAGGCATAGGTTAAAATTTAATTTAGAAAAACAATTTCCAAATATTAAAGTTCAAAAAAAATAACAACAGAAATAATATTTTTATAATAGAAAAAAGAAAATACATTTGTGCATGCAAAAGATAACAGAGCAGGAAAGCAAATATCATCATCTTGAAAAAACGAGTACTGGTGAAATTCTACGGAATATGAATGCTGAAGATAAATCTGTTGCTGGTGCAGTTGAAAAATGTATTCCTCTAATTGAATTATTAGTTGATGTTATTGCAGATAAAATGTTAAGCGGTGGAAGATTATTTTATATTGGGGCGGGAACGTCCGGACGACTTGGCATTGTGGATGCAAGCGAATGCCCTCCAACCTTTGGTGTTCCGCAGGGATTAGTGATAGGGATTATTGCTGGCGGAGATGGGGCAATTAGAAAAGCTGTTGAGCATGCAGAAGATGATAAAGACCAGGGGTGGGATGATCTGTTGAAATACAATATTTCAAATAAAGATATTATTATCGGAATTGCAGCAAGTGGTACAACACCTTATGTTGTTGGAGCATTAAAAAAATGCAGGGAAGAAAAAATAATTACAGCCTGCATAACATGTAATCATAATGCACCCGTTGCAGAACATGCGGATCATAAAATTGAAATTATTGTTGGCCCTGAATTTATTACAGGAAGCACAAGATTAAAAAGTGGTACTGCTCAAAAATTATGTTTAAATATGATATCCACTGCAGTAATGATAAAATTGGGAAGGGTGGAAGACAATAAAATGGTGGATATGTTGCTTACGAATGATAAACTCATTGACCGTGGAACAAATATGGTGATGGAGAAATTGAATATTGATTACGACAATGCAAATAAGTTATTATTAAAAGAAGGAAGTGTTCGAAAAGCAATTGAAAATAAACGTTAATAATAGATCTTGAATTTAATATTTTGAATCTTAAATTAATTCATGCAGGATATAGAACCATATTACAACTGGCTGGAATACTACAATAGTGAAGAGGATGAACTGAGCCCTTTTCACGGAATGGAGTACAGTGAATTTGAATTCAGTAAAACCATTTATAATTATTTTATTCATCCGCAATGGGACGAATTCGGCAGCAGTACATTGTATTTAAAGGTTCTGTTTGCCGACTATGAACAGGAGTTTGCAATCATTGAATTTATTGGTGAATGGAATGATTCTCTGCATAATGACATCATGTATTTGAAAAGAGATGTAATAGACATTTTTATTAACAACGGAATAAAAAAGTATATTCTCATTGGCGAAAATGTTTTAAATGCACATTGCACTGAAGATGATTATTACGAAGAATGGATAGATGAAATGGATGACGGCTGGATAGTATGTCTTAATTTCCGTGAGCATGTTGAAGATGAAATGATAGCTGCGCACATCGACCAGTATCTTTTAATGGGCGCACCATTTAATAATATCAACTGGCGAAAATTTAACCCGCAAACGTTACTTGCCTTGGTGGAGGGTATGATGCAAAAAAGATTAGGTGCTGCAGTTTAACTTTAAGCTATACGTATTTTACAAAAAACATGATTATTTGTGATTAAAATAATATAAATTTGACCTCATAATTTTTATCAATTGAAATCATTCCTAACGATAGTTTATTTTTTACTTCTTAGAATTACCTGTATATTTCCTCAAACAGCGTATATTATAGTCGGGGATACGTCTGATATAAATTATATTGATTTTAAACCGGACAATATTTTTTTCGAAAAAGAAAACTGCGCTTATTTGTTCAATTTTACCAATGATACAACTCCTGAATTTGAAATTAATTTTTATTATGATTCATTTTCAGGTGGTGGAACTACTTATGGCAACCAGGCTGATGGATATAAAATGATGGCATCATTTAAAAGCCTGTCAGAGAATATTGAGATAGCCAGATTCCAAAATATTTATGGGCAGCATGAATATGCATATGGCTTTGATTACTTAGATACAATAAATATTCATTACTCAGATATGGTTTGGGATAATATATTAGGCGACAGTGTTGTGTTATATGACAGGATTATTATTGTTTATGGATCAGATGGAGGATTCTGGAATGACACACTTCCGCATTATCTTGCTTTTAGATCAGTAAATGAAACCGATACATCATATGGGTGGATGAATATTTCTGTTTTTTTTTATTATTTGACACCTTCTAACTTTCAAATTAGGGATTTGGCATATCAGGGAGAAATATATGACATCTCATTTTCGGATAAATGTTACCTGGAACCTGAAGTTTTTGAGTTAAATCATATTTTTCCAAATCCGGCTGGAAATGAAATTACTGTTGTTACTGAAGATAATTTCTATAATGGTATCATTTCTATATACACTATAAACGGCAGACTTATGCGTACAGAGAAATTTGATTTCTCCATTTTAGATATTAGTGATTTCCAAAAAGGGGTATATTTTGTAAAACTCCAATTAGGAAAAGAAATACAGACAATGAAGTTTGTAAAAATTTAAGTGATTAAAGTCTATTCCACTTTCATGAGAATTGATATTTCAACAATTAATGATTCACAAAATCTTTACCAGATACTCTCTCTACAGCAAAAAAATCTTCCACACAATATTTCAAAAGAAGAAGCAATTGAGCAAGGTTTTGTTACTGTTGAACACACCCTTGATATTTTAAAACAAATGCAGAACGCTGAACCATCTGTTATTGCAAAACATAATAACGAAGTTATAGGTTATGCATTAGTCATGCTTCAACAATTCAAAACATTTATTCCGGTCCTTGCACCAATGTTTCAAATGATAGATCAAATTGATTATAACGGAAAAAAACTTTCAGCATATCATTATTTTGTAATGGGACAAGTATGCATTGATAAAAATTATCGTGGCCTGGGGATATTTGATAAACTCTATTTCAAATTAAAGGAAGCTTACCAAAATAAATATCAATTACTCATAACCGAAGTAGCAAAACGCAATCAGCGTTCCATTAAAGCACATCAAAGAGTCGGATTAAAAACAATTCATGAATACTCCGATGATAGAGGAGAAGTTTGGGAAATTATGATCCGGGAATTTAGGAATGCAAGTAGGCAGTAGTCAGAAATACATTTGAAAAGAATTTGTGCGAAGGCTTCCCTTTAGGGTTAGGGTGCGGGTTGAAAAATTCCACCAACACCTTGTAAACTTTTCAACCATGTTAACCCTTCAAACCTACTTCCCCTCATTCTTATACTCCATCGCAGCCTTCACAAAAGCAACAAACAAAGGATGTGGTTTTTCAACTTTACTTTTTAATTCAGGGTGAAACTGTACCCCAATAAAAAACGGATGATCTTTTAATTCCATTATCTCAACCAAATTCTGTTGCGGATTAATTCCTGCAGCACTCATGCCTTTACTTTCAAAATCTTTAAGGTATTTATTATTGAATTCATAACGATGGCGATGCCGCTCTGTAATAAGCTGCGATTTATAAATATCAAATGTTTTTGTTTTTTTAAATAAACGGCAGTCATAACTTCCAAGCCGCATTGTACCACCCTTCGCAGTAATTGATTTCTGTTCCTCCATCATATCAATTACAGGGTGCTTTGTTTTAATATTCATTTCTGTACTGTGTGCATCTTTCATCTTTAAAATATTTCTTGCAAATTCCACTACAGCACATTGCATCCCCAAACAAATTCCGAAAAAAGGAATATTATTTTCCCGCACATATTTTATTGCAGCTATTTTTCCTTCAATACCCCTGTCGCCGAAACCCGGTGCAACTAAAACACCATCAAGCTCACCTAATTTATCTGCTACATTATTTGCATCAATAAAATCACTTTGCAGGCTCACCACTTTCACTTTACATTCATTTGCAGCACCTGCATGAATAAATGATTCAAGAATACTTTTATAAGCATCCTGCAGCTCAACATATTTTCCCACCAAACCAATTTGCACAAACTCAGTCGGGTTTTTTAATCTCGATAAAAAATTCTTCCATGTTGTAAGATCAGGCTCACTGCTTTTTGGCAATTTTAATTTGCTCAAAACAATTTCATCGAGATCTTCTTTTAATAAATTAAGCGGAACGTCATAAATACTTTCAGCATCAATAGCTTCAATTACTGCATTCACATTCACATTGCAAAACAGTGCAAGTTTTCGGCGCAGTTCTTTATTTAGGTGATGCTCCGTTCTGCACACAAGAATATCCGGTTGTAATCCGCTTTCAAGCAACATCTTTACACTATGCTGAGTAGGTTTTGTTTTCAGTTCATGCGCACTTGCAAGAAAGGGAATAAGCGTAAGGTGAATATTTAGAAAATACTTTTCACCCAGTTTCCATTTCAGCTGACGAACTGCTTCAATGTATGGAAGGCTTTCAATATCGCCCACCGTTCCTCCAACTTCTGTAATTACAATATCAAACTTGCCGCCCTCGCCAAGCACAAGCATACGCCGCTGAATTTCATCTGTAATATGCGGAATAACCTGTACTGTTTTTCCAAGATAATCACCAGCCCGTTCACGATTAATTACAGTTTGATAAACCGCACCCGTGGTAACATTATTTGCCTGGCTGGTTTCAATGCCGAGGTATCTTTCGTAATGACCAAGGTCAAGATCCGTTTCTGCACCGTCTTCCGTAACATAACATTCACCATGTTCATACGGATTCAGCGTACCCGGATCAACATTAATGTATGGATCAAATTTTTGTATCGTTACTTTAAAACCTCTTGCCTGTAAGAGTTTTGCAAGCGATGCGGAAAAAATCCCTTTCCCAAGAGAAGAAGTTACACCACCCGTAACGAAGATATACCTTGCCTGATTATTCTTCATAACGGGATTTAAAGGTAAACCTAATTATTTCTATCTACCTGCTTTATCGCAAAAAAATAAAATAACAGCATGTTGAAAACAAACTTTGTTTAGAATTAAAATGCAGAAAGTATAATGAACTGCAAAATTCGTTAACTAAGAAAAATATTATACTTTAGGTATTTTACTGAATTGAGCTAATTGTGTATAGTTATCTTTGCGCCCATGCAAAAAAAGAAGATCGGAATTATCCGTGAAGCAAAGTTTCCACCCGATGCAAGAGTTCCGCTTACACCCGCACAAATAAAATATTTAAAAGAAAAATATACGCATGCAGAAATTGTGGTGCAGCCCGGCAAGGGTAGAAGTTTTCCTGATTATGAATTTCACGACCACGGAATAACCATGCAGGAAAATCTGCATGATTGCGATATCC
>JACMJP010000117.1 GCA_014380545.1 Chitinophagales bacterium
AAGACTATTTATACTTTTATGGATGATAAAACTGAAAAAATGGAAATGTATAATGTAGTGGATGGTAAAGAAATAAAAGCTATGGAAATGATAATGACTAAAATGTAATATAATATGTAAAATCATTTCTTACAAAAAGCAGGAAATTCTCAATTTCCTGCTTTTTGATTTTAAATAAACTAATTTATACTCGGCCCTGTTGTGTAATTTTGCAAACAAAAATTTTTTATGAGCAACTTTATTATAAGCATATATACGGAAGCCACTCCAAATCCTGATAGTTTAAAATTTGTGATGAATAAAATGCTATTGACTGGTAACAGTGTAGATTTTGACAGGGGTAATGATGTAACTTACTCTCCGCTTGCAGAAGCATTATTTAATGAGTTCAATTTTATTAAGGGCGTTTTTATCATGAACAACTTCGTGACTGTTAGAAAAGGTGCTGAAACTGACTGGTTTGAAGTGAAGAGCAAAATAAGCGAATTCATAAAAAATTATGTGAGTGAAGGCAAAACAATTGTAAGTGAAATACCTGACACAGAGAATATAAACGGAGAGTTAGATGAAGACGCTGTGATATCGAAAATAAAAAACATGCTTGATCAATATGTGAAGCCTGCAGTTGAAATGGATGGAGGAGCTATTCAATTCAAATCCTTTGATAATGGTATCGTAACACTCATGTTACAAGGTTCATGCAGCGGCTGCCCCTCATCAACTGTTACATTAAAATCTGGAATAGAAGGGTTATTAAAAAGAATGGTTCCGGAGGTGAAAGAAGTAGTTGCGCAGGATGAGATGATATAAATATTTTTTGAACATAAGAATAAATCCTTGCTATTTGCAGGGATTTATTATTTTTAGGATATATAAAACGAAAGTTCAATATGAAAAATATAACACTACTCTGTATGTTCACCATCTCTGTTATTTTTGGTTCCTGCAAAAAAGAAAAAGTGGATGATGATGGTATTGATACTTCAGTTTATTATGTGAGATTTAAGTTAAATGGAACAGAAATCGCATTTCAATACGGCGATACCTATCAACACGGATTTGGAGCAAACCCAACCTTAGGCGGCGATTTTTATTGTGCACGGGTAACTTCAGGTTTGTATAATGTAAATTCAGTTTTCAGCGATTATGAATCAATTGATATAACTACCATTCGTTTATGCGACTATACACTGCCGATTGATGAAGATTCATTATTTCATGCTTTATTTGATGCTGCTGTTTATGATTATTTTGTAGAAGGCGTAAATACTGATGAAGATGGTATTGAAATTTCATGGAGTGATGGTGAAGGTAATTTTTATAGTTCCAGTTTAGGTTCACAAAGTGGTAGCAACTTTAAAATATCCGAAGCACAGGAGATTGATCCTAATCCTTACTCAGGAGATGATCAGCATGAAGCAAGAGGCACCTTTAATTGTAAAGTGTATTCCTTCACTTCAGGTGAAGAACTAACTATATCTGACGGAGAATTCTATATCGCCTTCTCTCATGTTTTGTAAGTTTATTCGCAGAAACCCTGGTAATAATTTGGTTTAATTTCACTACTCAAAAAAATTACTGATCTCTGTTTCATCAAAAGAATCATTACTAAATTTCTTAATTACTTTTCCATTATTAAATAAATATACCGCTGGAAGATGCGGTCCGCTAACTCTAAAGAAATTCTGAACAGGAATGATTTTATATGCGAATTGTTTTGAATGACTTCCATTCCAGAAAGATTCAAGATATTTTTCATCTCCGTAAAAAACATAATAAACATTATCTTCAAGATGATACCTTTCGGCAAGTACGCTAATCTTTGATGCAGTTAGTTGACAATATTTACATTGCAAACTGAAAAAGCAAACAATCTTTTTACCACTATCAATTTGTATAAAATCATAACTTTCATTTCGGATAGCTGTATTCACGGCTTCTTCATCATATTCCCTGTATTGTGCAGATTGTTTAAGTGTTAAAAAAAATGGCGGAGAGAGAATAAAAGGTAAACTAAAGGAGATTATTGAAATAAATACTGCAACAAATTTTTTAAAAGTAGTTTCAGTTGCTTTATTCTTCCTGATAAAAATTAATAAAATAAGCAGGATTACATTTTTAAAAAGCGATTCTGTGGGATTGAGTGCGATCAATTCACCAAAACAAAAACAATTCTCTTCTTTATTCTGAAAGACCTGATAAATGAGAAATAAAGAAAACACAGTAAGTAGTGTAACACAAATTTTCCAAACAGATTTAAAATATATATTCAGAATTAAAAAAATGCCAGTCAAAAATTCTACGCTGATAATTAATCTGGCAAAAACATAAGCTGTATTTATTCCGAAAAAACCAAGTGAATACACATATACTTCAAAACTATCAATAGATATCATTTTTAAAACTGCCGAAGTAATAAATACAACTCCAATTAAAAACTGAATAATTTTTTTTATCATATTATGATCTATTGAAAATAAATAAGGGATGATTTATTTATTGGCAAGCTGCCCGCAAGCCGCATCAATATCTTTTCCCCTGCTGCGCCGTACTACTGCAACCACACCCTGGTCTTCCAGATAAGCTATGAAATTTTCTCTCTGATCTTTCTTACTCTTATGAAAGTCAGCTTCCTGTATAGTGTTGTATTCTATAATATTCACTTTTGCATTTGTTTGCCTGCATAGTTTCACAAGATTTTTTGCATCGGTTAAACTTTCATTAATCCCATC
>JACMJP010000118.1 GCA_014380545.1 Chitinophagales bacterium
ATCAGGAGTAATTTTTTTTATGAGGGTTATAATTTTCACATCCCCTTCTGCTGTTGTATATAGTTTATCATCCTGCTTATAATAGGTTCCTTTTTCTTTATGACCGGATATTGTTGCTTCATACAATTCATTTGCTTTGAAATGAAAATTTGTATTGGCGATATCATATCCTGAAGGATTATTTTCAATTGTCCATGAAACGCATTGCCAGTTTCCCTGTAAAGGTTTTGTTTGGTCAATAGAGGAGCACGAGATGGTAAAAAATATAAATGTTGTAATTACAATTGAATTTCTTTTCATAAAAGTGGATTTATAAGATTTAAAGTATTGTAAACGAAAAATTAATGATTTTTATTGGTTCATTTATAGTTACATCACAAGATAAAATTCCTTTACTTTGCATTTTAATCAACAAATCAATAACTCAACAAATCGAAAATGGAAAGAGGGCCAATATCAAATTTTATTCAGCATCATTATCGCCACTTTAATGCAGCAGCTTTGGTGGATGCTGCTAAGGGTTATGAAACACATTTGCTGGAAGGCGGAAAAATGCTTGTGAGCCTTGCGGGGGCAATGAGCACAGGAGAGCTGGGAATTTCTTTTGCAGAAATGATACGGCAGGGAAAGGTGGATATTATTTCATGCACTGGTGCAAATCTGGAAGAAGATGTTATGAATCTTGTTGCACATTCACATTACAAACGTATACCCAATTATCGTGATCTCACTCCGCAGGATGAATGGGCGTTATTAGAGAAAGGATTAAACCGTGTTACAGATACATGTATTCCTGAAGAAGAGGCATTCAGAAAAATTCAGCATCATATTGTAAAAATATGGAAAGATACCGAAGCAAAAGGTGAAAGATATTTTCCGCATGAGTATATGTATAAATTATTATTGAGTGAGGTGATGAAACCGGATTATGAAATTGATGAGAAAGATAGCTGGATGATTGCTGCTGCGAAAAAAAATATTCCGATCGTTGTTCCCGGTTGGGAAGACAGTACGATGGGAAATATTTTTGCTTCTTATTGTATTAAAGGGGAATTAAAAGCAGGCACCATGAAAAGCGGAATTGAATACATGGTTTGGCTTGCTGATTTTTATAAAAAAAATTCTACAGGAAAAGGAATTGGATTTTTTCAGATAGGAGGGGGCATAGCGGGAGATTTTCCTATTTGTGTTGTACCGATGATGTACCAGGATCTTGAAATGCATGATATTCCATTCTGGAGTTATTTCTGCCAGATAAGTGATTCAACTACTTCTTATGGTTCTTACAGCGGTGCAGTACCGAATGAAAAAATAACATGGGGTAAATTAGATATCAATACACCAAAATATATTGTAGAGAGTGATGCAACAATTGTTGCACCTTTAATTTTTGCATGGATATTAGGGTGGTGATGAATTATTTTTTTACATACTGGTTGGCTCTTATATTTTTTTCTGCAAGGGAAACAGTTTCATGTATGCGTTTACTTTGTGTTGTTTCCGTTTTTGCAGAAATGATCCATTGATACAATTGTTTTTTTACTCCCGGTGGAAATGCTTCAAAATATTTTTTTGCAGGTTTATTTTTTAATAAAGCTTTTTTTAACCCTGCTGGCATCTCATAATTCTCTGATGAAGTAATTGCATCCCAACTGCCATTTGCTTTTGCAATTTCTATTTTTTCAAAACCGGCTGGCATCATCTGCTTTTCTTCAATGAGGCGTACAACTCTTATTTTATTTGAATTACTCCATACACTTTTTGTTTTGCGTTGCGCTATGTAAAGGACAGAAAGTCCGGAGTCAAGGATATTCGGCTTGCTGTCAATGAAGCCGAAACACAGAGCTTCTTCCACTATTTCTTCATAGTTTACACAGGGAATATTCTTTTCCTTTTTGTAACGAACAACCCATACGGCTTTTTCTTTCTGATGATATTTCATAAACCAGTTGCGCAAGACCTTTCTGTCTTTTGCGTAAATGACTGGAAAACCTTTGTATGATTTAGGTATTTTTAAATTGATCTTCACAGAAGAAGAATTTTTTCGATGATGATTCCTGAATTACTTCTTATTTCTGCGAAATAGATTCCGGACTTAAAATTTTTTTCTTTTAAATGAAATTCAGTATAAGCCGAATTTATATTCTCAATTAAAACCA
>JACMJP010000016.1 GCA_014380545.1 Chitinophagales bacterium
GTTAATGCCGTCAACGCCATTTATTCCGTCGATTCCGTTTGTTCCGTTAACACCTGCAGCACCTGTTGCTCCAACTGCTCCGTCAACTCCGTTGATACCATCAACACCGTCAGTACCATTTGTACCAGCTGCACCGTCAATACCATTTATTCCGTCGATTCCGTTTGTTCCGTTTACACCTGCAGCACCTGTTGCTCCAACTGCTCCGTCAACTCCGTTGATACCATCAACACCATCAGTACCATTTGTACCGTTAATGCCGTCAATACCATTTATTCCGTCGATTCCGTTTGTTCCGTTAACACCTGCTGGTCCGGGAGTTCCCCCATTTTCAGCATAAAATGCATATGGCACACTCAGTAATTGGCTTGATCCTGAAATAGTATAATCATTACTACCTGCAGGGTCAATTTCTGTATTTATATAATAGTCTCCTGTTGACCAGTCAATGTCTGCAAAAACTCCTGTTACTTCACTTCCAGTACCAATTTCAACACTTGCTAAGCCATTGATATTTGTCATAGGAGTATGTATTTCACTATAAACATTCGTTGTACCCTGTACAATAGTTATACGCATACCAATCATACTGCTGCTTATAATATTATTAGCGGTATCACGAACTACTGCCTGGAAACTCATTTTTTGAGGTGCCTGGGCAGATACTTCAGTGGAGAGAAAACTCACAGCCACAAGCATGAGAGCTGTAAAAAGATTTGTAATTTTTTTCATTCTATATTGTTTTTTATTTGTCTTTAATTGTTTTATTCCTGAATTAATAATTGTTGAGTGTATTCATTATTTCCGGCAAGTACTTTTACAATGTACAGTCCGCTAGGAATTGCGTTTACCAATACTACTTTTTCGCTGATTGAACCATTGATCATGTGCGCAGATTGTGCATAGATAAGGTTACCAACTACACTGTAGATATTGATCATTACATCCTGGTCAATTGTTTTAGAAGTGTTTAATACAACTGTAAACTCATTGAGTGCAGGGTTTGGATATAAGGATAATTCTGCTGCTCCGCCAGCATCGTTTTGAATTCTGCAAGAGTTGATAACTGAAGTTATTTCAGACATCAGTGAACAGCCATAACTGTTTGTTACAAGCACAGTATAATCACCTGCAATTGTTGCCTTGTAATTAAATACTGTAGCTCCTGCTATTTCCGATCCGTCTAAATACCATTGGTATGTTAATCCAACACCTGTATTTGCTTTTACTCTTACACCGGGTAAACCGCAAAGGTCTGTACCATTTGGTGTTTTGATTATAGCTCTTACTTTGGGGTTTACAGATATAGAAATAGAATTAGAAGTAGCTGCACAGCCTTCAGCGGTAGTTACATCACATGCGTATGCGCCGGTTTTTTTTCCGGTATAACTGGAACTTGTAGCTCCGGGAATTGCCATTCCGTTTTTACGCCATACATATGTGTCTCCTACAACAATGCTGCTTACAGTTAATACAACTGAATCTGTGTTACAGATAGCTGTGGGACCCCCGGCTGCGATCGCTGCAGTAATTCCTTCACATGGGTCCGGGACATCATAGGGATGCTGAACCCCTTGCATGATATTCCCGCCGCTCCCGATGAATGTCATATAGCTCACGAGTCCGACGGTGTAACTTACTTTACCGCCATCCCCGGAGCCTTCACCGCCCGAAGCAGATGTTCCGGCTTGTGCATATACATAAGTTATGGCACAGCAGAACATGTAGAATACTAACGTACTTAGTTTTTGTCTAATCATTTTATCAATTTTACAGGCAAGAGCCCCGCCTGCCCAGTAAAGATGTAAGCAGTAAGAGTGTTTAAGTACCCTCGTATAAGGGGAGTGTTTAAAGCGATAATCTACTGAACCTTACTTACCTTGGTGTTATTAGTAGGCAAAAAATGATATTTAGTGACATTTAAATATGTAATTGCTACCACAATTGTGGATAACTATTTTGTGATGTGTTACTTCACTTTTCAGCTATTTCCTGATTATTCAATTTAGAAAAAGTGGGTATTTTTTGTAACATTTTGTGATATGCTCCTGCTAAGCACCTGAATATGTGAGGTGAGTTATTTGTTATGAAAGATTTGGGTTCGTTTATGGTTGCAGGAAAAAGATGTTTAATCAATATAAACTTCTACTCTCCCCCGTTCCCTCGACTTTCCCGGCACATCCCAGTTGCCAGTGTATTTAATTTGTGTAGGAATATAAATATTGTTCTTCATGCCGAGTTGCACATCCATCTGCACATCAAAATCATAAACGCCTGCATCGTATCGTAAGTCATATGTTCTTGCAACAATTTGAAAGGTCTTTTTATCAAACCATGTTTTCATTTGCTGCACAACTACATCTTTTTGTTTTGAATCTTCATTTAACTGAAAACTGAAAACATAACAATCCACATTCAAATAATTTTCTGAAGAAATAAAAAAATCGTAGTGTTTCATAATATCAAAATCAAACACCGCAGTTTTATTTTTTATAAAGGGAATACCATCCACTTTTTTCCCCGGATCGAACATAATGATCTTTAGCTGGTCTTTCCTGCTTTCTATTTTTTTATCGTAAGAGGCTGTAGTAGTTTTATTGTTATTACAAATTGTATCCCGGTATAAAAAAATATAGGCAAACATTTTTGCAGTGTAGTAATTCATGTCTCCGTCGTCATAAAAATCACCCATTATATTTTCATTGCTGAATTGCATCCACCTGCAATTATTTTTTAATAGTTGTGTTGCAATTCCTGCATAAGAAGCTTCCTGTTTTCCTTTTTTATCATAAATAAGAATATTGCTTGCAGATGTATATTCCACTTTACGAAGATTGCGGAACGCCTGGTAAAAAGTAGTATCATCTTCCACTAATCTTATAAATGCATTCACATCAAAACCGCCCCGCACATCAGAAATAATAACACTGTCAAGCGTTAAATATTTATATATCTGCATTGTATCATCAATTTGACAACATGCAGACAGTGAAATAAAAACCGCTGTAAAAAAAATCGTAACTTTCGCTTTCATAATTCGCAGGTAAAAATACTATTTATGTTTCAACGCAATTTTATTTTATTCTTTATTATAACTTTTTCCTTTTCAAAAGTATTTGCGCAATCCCGTGCAACCTCAAGCATCAGTGATAGTATTGATATAACACATTTTATTATTCAATTAAACGTTACGGATTATGCGGGAAAAACAATTCATGGAAATACAGAAATTAATTTTAAAGCAAAGGTTGATGCTATAACACAAATTCCACTTGATCTGCTTGCATTAAATGTTGATTCTGTAATTGCAGAAAACGGAACACATTTATTATTTACACACATCGGAGAAAAATTATTAATTGATCTTGCCTCAATATTAAATACCAATGATTCAACTAACATAAAAATATATTACGGCGGAGAACCGGAAGCAGACGCATCATGGGGCGGATGGTACTGGAGTGGTGATTATAGCTATCAGCTCGGTGTTGCCTTTGATGCATTGCCGCATAATTTCGGCAGGGTTTGGTTTCCCTGTTTTGATAATTTTGTTGAACGCTCAACATTCCGTTTTGAAATAACAACACCATCAGATAAAAAAGCATTTTGCGGTGGTTTACTGGAAAGTGAAACAGATAATGGTGATGATACAAAAACATGGATATGGAATTTGAATCAGTCAATACCATCTTATCTTGCAAGTGTTGCAGTAAGTAAATATGCAACCGTAAATATGAATTATGCAGGAATAGAAAGAGATATTCCGATCCAGATCGGAGTGAAAGCAGAAGATTCTACTGATCTTAAAAATTCATTTATTAATTTACAAAATGCAATGAGCACATTTGAAAATCATTATGGTGCTTATGAGTGGGACAGAGTTGGATATGCTGTTGTTCCTTTTTCCGGTGGTGCAATGGAACATGCAATGAATATTGCGTATCCTCTTTTTGCAATTAATGGAACAACCGCTTATGAAAGTTTAATGTCGCATGAATTATCACATCAATGGTGGGGCGACCTTATAACATGCAGCACTCCACAGGAAATGT
The DNA here is from genome assembly GCA_014380545.1 of Chitinophagales bacterium. Taxonomy (GTDB): domain Bacteria; phylum Bacteroidota; class Bacteroidia; order Chitinophagales; family BACL12; genus JACMJP01. The sequence goes on from JACMJP010000016.1 coordinate 4,053, forward strand.
GGCTTAATGAAGGCTGGGCTTCTTATTCAGAACATCTTTTCAATGAGCAGGTTTATGGAACAACGGCATATAGTAATGGCATAAAAAATAATCACACATTTGTTTTGCATTATGCCGCAGCAAATGATGGAAATAATTATTTTGCTTTATCTGCTATGCCTGAAGATTATACATACAGCACAACTACTTATAAAAAAGGTGCAGATATAATTTACACATTGAGAAGTTACATGGGTGATGAGCATTTTTTTAATTGCATAACATCATTTCTTGAAACATATAAATTTCAATCAGTAAATGCCGCTCAGCTAAGAGATCATTTAAGTGATTGTTCAGGAATTGATCTCACATCCTTTTTTAATAACTGGATTTATGCACCTGGTTTCCCTTCATTTGAAATAGAAGATTATGGATTTACAGATTATGGAACAATTAAAAGTATTTGCGTAGAGCAGAAATTAAAACATGCACCGGCATTTTATAATAATGTTCCGCTCACAATTTCTTTTTTTGATACCAACTGGAATATCTATTATGAAGAAACTATTATAATGAGTGGCGAACATGCCACTTTCACTTTACCTGATATAACAATTCCTTTTGCTGCCATAATTGATTATCATGAAAAAATATCTGATGCTGTTACCAGTGATGAAACTGTTTTAAGAACAATTACTGATTATTATCTGCCGAATACATTTGTTACTCTCTCACCAACCATATTAAGTGATTCTGCAATTATTTATTCGCAGCAATATTGGGTGGAGGCAGATAATTTTAAAACTGTTAATCATGGTTTGCATGTTAATTCTCAACGCTATTGGAAATTCACCGGATTACTTCCTGATGATTTTCATGCAGAGGCAACTATTCGATATAACGGAAAGCTTGGAATAAGTGATGGAAACCAGGATAATGAATTTATCTCGACTATTGAAGATAGTTTAGTATTGCTTTATCGTACAGATCAAAACGATGAATGGGAAGTATATCCTTATTATTCGTTAAATGATCTCGGCCCCAATAATGATAAATTCGGGCAATTTGAATTAGATACATTTTTACTGGGCGAATATGCAATCGGAATGTATAATGCTGGAATTGCAGATGCGCCTGCTGATGAAATGTTTAATTGCATTGATGAACTTACTGTTGAAAATATTTCTGAAAATACATTCAGCTTATTTCCAAATCCCGCACAGGAAATTGTAACTGTACAATTCAACGGCGCAAATATTTTTGATACCATTCAGTTGATTGATATAAGCGGAAAATTAATTTCCACCTATCTGCTTACAGGTGAAAATACATTTACTTTCTCAACAAAAGATGTAACAACAGGCACTTACGAAATAAAATGCACATCTGTTGATAACAGGGTTATTGCCACACAAAAGCTTATAATTATCCGTTAGTTTTGCCGCACAAAATATTTTTTAATGAAAAATATCACGGTAATAGGTGCGGGCACTATGGGTAATGGCATTGCGCATGTGTTTGCAATGAAAGGGTTTTCTGTCGCAATGGTTGATGTTTCTGAAACAGCATTGGAAAAAGGGCTTGCGAATATTTCAAAAAACCTTGACCGCATGATTACAAAAGGAACAATTACAGAAGCAGACAAACCAACTATACTTAAAAATATTTCTACGCATTCATCTTTTGAGTACTCTGCAAATTCTGATCTTGTTGTGGAAGCAGCCACAGAAAATATTCAATTAAAATTAAAAATATTTACAGAGCTTGATCAGATATGTAATGCATCAACAATACTTGCAAGCAATACGTCTTCTATTTCAATTACAAAAATTGCTGCAGCAACAAAAAGGGCAGATAAAGTTATAGGAATGCATTTTATGAATCCCGTTCCTGTAATGAAATTAATTGAAGTGATAAGAGGATATGCAACAAGCGATACAACAACAAATACAATCATGGAATTATCAAAGCAACTTGATAAAATTCCTGTTGAAGTGAATGATTATCCCGGCTTTGTTGCAAATAGAATATTAATGCCGATGATTAATGAAGCAATTTACTCCTTGTATGAAAATGTTGCAGGTGTAAATGAAATTGATACAGTAATGAAACTCGGAATGGCACATCCTATGGGGCCTTTACAGCTTGCAGATTTTATTGGTCTTGATGTTTGCCTTTCCATTTTGAATGTTTTGTATAATGGATTTGGCAATCAAAAATATGCTCCTTGTCCATTATTAATAAATATGGTAACTGCGGGTTATCACGGTATTAAATCGGGGGAAGGATTTTATAAATACACTGCGGGAAATAAAGAATTAGTTATAAGTGAAAGATTTCTTTAATTTATTAATTTAAAAAATCATTTTTCAATTATCAAAATTAAAACCCATATAAAATAACCCAATAACTTAATTAATTCAAACCTTAATAACAATCAACAAATGACAATAACTATGACTCCAATATTTGCAAAAGCATATCCTCCTGAAGAAGTTTTTTTTACAGCCGATGATTGTGAAAACAGAAATGAACCAACAAAAGTATTATTATGTACTCCCGAATATTTTGAAGTGAAAGAGGGAAATAATGTCTACATGCAAAATAATATTGGCAGAGTAAATAAAGAAAAAGCCAAAGAGCAGTGGAATCATTTGCACACATTATATCTGCAATTAAAAAGTGCCGAAATAATAGAAGATGTTTTTGTAGTTGATGGTGCTGAAGATTTTGAAGACATGGTATTTTGTGCAAATCAAAGTTTCCCCTGGACAACCTGGGGCGGTGAGAAAATTGTTGTGATGAGTAATATGAAACATGAGAGCCGGCAGAATGAAGTGGTTTATTTTGAAGATTTTTATAAAGATCATGGTTATAAAATATTTAATATTCAAAGCAGGTATCACTTTGAGGGGATGGGTGATATGGTTCCGCATCCTGCAAAAAGATTATTATATGGAGGATACGGATTGCGCACAGATAAACAGGTATATGATGAAATAAGCCGCATGCTTGATACTCCAATTCTATTGCTTGAATTAATTAACGAAAATTTTTATCATCTCGACACTTGTTTTCTTCCACTCAATGCAAATGAAGTTATTATAGCACCTGGAGCATTTTCTGATGAAAGCCTTGTTATCATAAAAAAAATGTTTGAAGCGGTTTATGAAATACCATTTCATGAAGCAACAGATGGTTTTGCCTGTAATGCGCACATTGTATATGGTCATAAAAGTAAATCAGCTGCAATAATTCAAAAAAATAATCCGGTTACCCTGAATATCCTGCAACAAAACTCTTTTAAAGTATTGGAAACAGATACTTCAGAATTTATAAAAAGCGGTGGCAGTGTTTTTTGTATGAAGATGATGGTGTATTAATCAGTCAAGATTGCGTAGTGAAATGCAAAAGCAATATTTTATAACCGGAATTGGAACTGATGTTGGGAAAACAATTATTTCTGCAATACTCACTGAGACATTTCAGGCTGATTACTGGAAACCTGTTCAGTGTGGTGATTTGGAAAATACAGATAAGCAGAAAGTAAAAAATCTTATTTCAAATAATCAATCACAATTTCATAAAGAAACATATTTATTTACAGCTTCAATGTCTCCCCATGCTGCAGCGAAACTGGAAAATATTGAAATTGACATTTCCAATATTAATTTGCCGCAAACCACTAATCATTTAATTATTGAAGGTGCAGGTGGTTTGATGGTTCCCTTAAATAATAAAGAATTCGTAATTGATTTAATTCAAAGATTAAATGTTCCTTCAATATTAGTTTCCATGAATTATCTCGGCAGCATTAATCATACGTTACTTTCTATTGAAGCATTGCAAGAAAGAAATATTCCGATTACAGGAATTATTTTTAATGGTGAAGAAAACAAAGAAACAGAAAGAATTATTTCAGAATGTACCAAATTAAAAATATTGGGAAAAGTAGGTTTCGAAAAAGAATGGAATAAAGAAATGGTCAAAAAATATGCAGAACAATTCAGAAATATTCTTTAACTTTTATTTAATTTTTTAAATCTTGATCAATCAATACATTTGGCATCCGTTCACTCAAATGAAAACAGCTTCTGAGCCAATTCATATTGTTCGTGGTGAAGGTGCTTTGTTATTTGATGTAAATGGGAAAAGTTATATAGATGCGATCAGCAGCTGGTGGACAAATTTGCACGGACATGCGCATCCTTATATTGCACAAAAATTATTTGAGCAGGCGCAACAATTAGAACATGTAATTTTTGCAGGATTTACGCATACACCTGCACAACAACTTGCGCAAAGGTTAATTGAAGATCATCTGCCAAAAAGTATTTCAAAAATATTTTATTCTGATAATGGAAGCACCTCTGTTGAAGTTGCAATTAAAATGGCAATTCAATATTGGAAAAATATTGATACCCCTAAAAAGAAAATCATTGCATTTCTCAACAGTTATCACGGCGATACATTCGGTAGTATGAGTGTGAGTGAAAGAGGTGCTTTCACAAAACCCTTTCATGATTATTTATTTGATGTTGAATTTATCACACCACCTTTTGCAGGAAGTGAGAATGAAAGTGTTGAACAGTTTAAAAAAATAATTGCTGATAATAATATCGCAGCATTTATTTATGAACCACTCGTGATGGGTGCGGGAGGTATGCTGATGTATGAAGCAGAAGCATTAAATAATTTATTGCAGGTTGCAAAAGAAAATAATATTATTTGTATTGCTGATGAAGTCATGACAGGTTTTTACCGCACAGGAAAAATGTTTGCAGGTGATCATTGTTCAAACAAGCCGGATATTATTTGTCTGAGTAAAGGATTAACAGGTGGCACAATGGCCTTAGGAATAACAGCCTGCGAACAATTTATTTACGATGCTTTTTATGCTGATGATAAAATGAAAACATTTTTTCATGGGCA
>JACMJP010000119.1 GCA_014380545.1 Chitinophagales bacterium
AAACACAGTAGAGACACATAGGAAAAATATTCTCAGCAAAACAAATGTGCGCAATTCTGCAGGGTTAATTAAATACGCATTGCAAAACGGATTGCTGGATGAGTAATGATCACTTATAATAATCCACTACTCCACCGTAACACTCTTCGCTAAATTTCTCGGCTGGTCAACATTACATCCTCTTAAAACGGCAATATGATATGCAAGCAATTGTAACGGAATTACGGATAATAAAGGAGTAAGTGCTTCTTCTGTAGCCGGAATTCTGATAACATGTTCTGCAAGTTCTTCAATAACTTCGTCATGCTCATTAATGATGGCGATTATTTTTCCTTTTCTTGCTTTTACTTCCTGGATATTACTTACAATTTTTTCATATGCACTTTCATTTGTTGTAAGCACAACCACAGGCATTTCTTCATCAATTAATGCAATAGGGCCGTGTTTCATTTCTGCAGCAGGATAGCCTTCTGCATGAATGTATGATATCTCTTTTAATTTCAATGCGCCTTCCAGTGCAACAGGAAAATTATATCCTCTTCCTAAATAAAGAAAATGTGCAACGTCTTTATATTCTTCTGCAATTAATTTTATTTGTTCATTGCAGTTCTTAATTAAATACGCAACCTTCTCCGGAATTTTACTCAATTCAACAGCAATTGTTTGATATCTTGATAATTCAATTGTTCCTTTTTTTCTTGCAATTGCCAATGCCATTAAACTCAATACTGTAACCTGTGCAGTAAATGCTTTTGTACTTGCAACACCAATTTCAGGTCCTGCATGCGTATAACTTCCGGCATGTGTTGTTCTTGCTATTGTGGATCCTACAACATTACAAATTCCCAATACTGTGGCGCCTTTGCTTTTTGCCAGTTCAATGGCAGCCAATGTATCTGCAGTTTCTCCACTTTGCGAAATTGCAATTACAATATCATCCTCATTAATTATTGGATTTCGATAACGGAATTCACTTGCATATTCTACTTCAACAGATATTCTTGCAAGGTCTTCAAATAAATATTCGGCAACTAATCCTGCATGCCATGAAGTACCGCATGCAACAATAATAATTCTTTTTGCATTTACTATTTTTTGTTCGTACTCTGCAATTCCTCCCAATACAATTTTATTTCTGGTGCCAATTAATCTTCCCCGCATGCTATCTTTAATTGAATTAGGCTGCTCATTAATTTCTTTCAGCATGTAATGATCATATCCGCCTTTTTCAATCATATCTAATTGCAATTGCAGTTCCTGCACATAGGGAGTCATTTCTTTATTATGGATTGTTTTAATAATTAATTCTCCATTGCGATTTACAACAGCAATTTCTTCATCATTTAAATACACAACGTTTCTGGTGTATTCAATTAATGGTGAAGCATCACTTGCAACAAAAAATTCACCTTCTCCTATGCCGACAACAATAGGTGAGGATTTTTTTGCAGCAATTAAAATATCAGGATTTTCTTTTGAAATAATAACAATTGCATAAGCACCAATTACCTGGTTCAATGCAATACGAACAGCTTCAACAAGCTCTACATTTTCATTTTTCTGAATATCTTCTATAAGATGAATTAATACTTCTGTATCTGTATCGCTTACGAATTTATGTCCCCGTTTTTTTAACTCAATTTTTAACGGAGCATAATTTTCAATAATACCGTTATGAATAATTGCAAGATTTTTACTTTCACTAAAATGCGGGTGCGCATTAATTGTGTTTGGTTCACCATGTGTTGCCCATCTTGTATGGCCGATACCAGTTGTGCCTTGTGTGTTTTCATTTTCAGTGAGTTTCACAAGATCACTCACTTTGCCGGCACATTTATAAATTTTAAGATCGCCGTTAAGCAAAGCAATACCTGCACTGTCATAACCACGGTATTCTAATCGCTGCAATCCTTTCATAATAATTGGATATGCTTTGCGATAACCGATGTAACCTACGATGCCACACATAGTTTTTTATTTATGGATCAACTAAAGTATAAGTAATTGTAAGATATGGACGTAATGTTTCATCTGCATAATTAGTTCCCGCTAACGTTACCCCATGTGGAATTCTGTTTCCGGGATAACAAATTAACATCAATCCGTTATTTTCTTCTTTGCCCAGAACAATATCCTGAATATATAAAGAGATGTCATATTTATAAGCATAAACTGATTGTCCGAAACGGTTTGTAATTGTATCTAATTTACCACCGTAAAATAAAGGGTCATTTACACTTTGATCAGGCAATGAATAAAATAATTCGCTTGAATAACTGATCACATCAAAATCATTTTTTAATAATGAATCAGCTTTTATTAACAACAGGGAAGGTGGTACTTCAAATACCGTATCCAATTCCCCGATTGCAATAGGTAAAGTAAAAGTTAGTTCAGCTTTATTGATACTTACATTTTGTAAATTATTTAAAGTGGGAAATTGAATGTATGTTTTTAATCCGCCAAAACCCTGTACAAAAACTTCTTCATCT